>JAUBOH010000163.1:0-13491 GCA_036700145.1 Microcoleus occultus BM001215366 | reverse complement strand
GTGTGAAAATTTGCCCCTTGATCCCCCCTAACCCCCTTAAGAAGGGGGGGACTGGAAACGGTCAAAGTCAACCTCTACTCCCCTTAAGAAGGGGAATAGAGGGGATCGAGGCTTGGATATAAGCCAGAATTATGAAAGGAATTTAGCCTGAATTTGACACTAATTAGCAGAGTCTGGGAATGAGAACATCAGAGGAACGAGATAAAAAAGTTACACTTTTCCCGTGCGAAAAACTCGACCGATTACCTCTTCAATTGGCGGATCGGTAACAGTCAAATCTATCACTTCCAACTGCGCCAAAATCTTCGATACACTCACCGTCAGCTCCTCCCTTTTGACCAAAAACCGTACTAAATTTCCCTCAATTGATTCTACCTCGCCGTAAGCAAAAGCGCTATCTTTTGCCAGCGGATGAGCTAATTCTACCTGAACTTGCCGATAAGGTGCAAATCTATCAAGCAATCCGTCCAAACTGCCATCATAAACTAATTGCCCTTCATGAATTAACAAAACTCGCTTGCACAAAGCAGTAATGTCAGCCATGTAGTGACTTGTTAACAGCACCGTTGCTTGATAGCGCTCGTTATATTCTCGCAAAAATTGCCTAACGCTAAACTGTGCGTTTATATCTAAACCTAAAGTCGGTTCATCTAAAAATAATACCTCCGGCTGGTGCAGCAGCGCCGCCATCAATTCAGCTTTCATGCGTTCGCCCAAAGATAGCTTTCGTACTGCCTGATTTAACTTGCCTTCTAGGGATAACATCTCGGTAAGTTCTCCGATTCGCTGCCGATAATCTTTATCGGGAATGCCGTAGACAGCGGCATTGATTCGCAGAGAGTCGAGCACGGGTAAATCCCAGATTAATTGCTGTTTTTGTCCCATGACTAAGGTGATTCTTTGCAAAAAATCTGCTTCGCGGCGGAAAGGAATACGATCGCACACACTTACCGTACCACCAGACGGATAAATCAAACCAGTCAGCATTTTCAGCGTCGTAGTTTTGCCCGCACCATTAGCACCAAGAAACCCGACTACTTCCCCCGGTTCAATACTGAAAGAAACGCCCTCAACTGCTTTGACATTGCGGTAAGTGCGGTTAAAAAAGTGGCGCACTGTTCCTTTAAGTCCCGGTTCTTTAATGGCGATGGGGTAAACTTTGCTCAAGTCTTCAACTAAGATAATTGGCATCGGCTTTACTTGTAACTTTTATTTTAATCTGCGATCCTCTTCGAGGGCTTCGCTAACGGGCGATCGGGGGTGCATCTCTATGAGTGCAAGGGCGAAGCATTTCGGCAGACAATTTATTAGTGAGAACCAGAGATTTACTGCCGAAATGCTTCGCCCCTACGAATATATTTGCAAAAATGAGATGCACCCCGATCGGACTTGTGCCAAGATGGATCTGCCTAGTAGGGTGTGAAGTGCGATCGAAAAGTAAGTCTGTTCTGGCGCACCCTACTAAGCTGTAGAATATTGCAAGATATCCATTATCGCATCCCACAAAACTTACAACTATGGTACTTACCCCAAATCTTTCAGGCATCCCCCGTTTGGTAGGAGACAATTCTCCTGAAAATATTACACTTACACCGGGACAACTTGCTAGTTTTCCTGGAGGGGTTTGGATGCTGGGCGGTAATGATACTGTCAGGGGCTCGTCAGATGCAGAACGAATTTTTGGCAACGATGGTAAAGACAGTCTGTTAGGCGGCGCCGGCAATGATTCTCTTTACGGCGGCAAAGATGATGACGATGTTTTGGGAGAAACAGGCGACGATTTCTTGACAGGGGATAGAAATAGCGATTTCGTTGATGGCGGTGCGGGAAATGATTTGCTGCGCGGCGGACAAGGTGTTGATTTGTTAGTTGGCGGTGACGGTAACGATACTTTAATTGGTGACAGAGATGTGGATATTTACAAAGGAGGTGCGGGGAGTGATGTGTTTGTGTTTCGAGTCGATCAAGCGGGAATTAGAGCCGTTGGAATTGAACTTCCTGATGCGGTAATTGTGGATTTTGATAAGTCTAGCGATTCGATTGGAATTAGTGTACCATTTACTAGCAACAATATCTCGTTTGAACAGGTAAGTTATAGTTTAAACGATCCGAGACTGCTGCTGATCGATCCTGCAACTATATCGGGGGGAACGAGTTTGTTGGCAAAGGGTGGCATCTCGCAGCAAAGTCTCGATCCCGATGGTAACGGCCGCGTTGAAGCTACTAATATTAGATTCGGTGTTACTAATGCTTTGTTGGGTACTGTGTTGAATGTAACCCCGGCCGATTTAAACGGCCGTTTGATTAATGCTAGTTCTCTGCTTTAATTCGTAGGGTGCGCCGTAAGCACCTTGCTAATGATGCACAACTAATATCAAATTCGTTAGCATCGGAATGATATAAACGGAGGACACCGCAGTGCCGTGTCCCTACAATTTATAGCGGTAGGGAAACGGCATCTTGAGTGTCCTCGCTTGTCATTTCGGCGCAGCCGTAATTGATATTATCTGCTATTAGAAATCAGGACATGGCAGTGCCGTGTTTCTACAATTAATCGGGCGATAGTTACATCTCTCGCTGCAAGCGCTCATGATTATTATGGGGTAGGGAAACGGCATTGCCCTGTCCGACTTTGCTAATGACTAATGACTAATGACTAATGACTGATGACTAATGACTAATGACTCTCACAACTTGCCCTTTTCCATCGCCCACTGCATCAAACCGGGGAATAATCGGTAAGCTTCCGATGCCAAAAAAGCAGGGCCGACTATAACTTCTGCACGCTGATTCTTCACAGCATCCCAAATAGCTTTAGCAATATCTTCTGGCTGACTTGCTGCTGAAGATTTTAGCATTTCAGTCATTTGCTGGCGGCGCAATTCGACTGCGGGTTCGTCTCGATCGCGAAATTGAGCTCTTTCCAAAAAATCGCTGTTAATCAAGCCCGGATGCACGGCCGAAACGTGAATGCCTTGGGGCGCTAATTCCAATCGCAAGGTTTCTGTTAAACCCGTTACTGCATATTTGCTGGCACAATAAGCAGTCATTTGAGGCAAGGGCATTTTGCCGCCAATGGAACCAACATTGACTATTGTCCCAGTTTTTCGTTCGAGAAAATGCGGCAAAATTTCTTGAATTGTGTTAACGCAGCCCCAAAAATTGGTATTCATTAATTGCTGCCAGTCTTCGGTGGTAGTTTGCTCGATCGCCCCCGTGACACAAATACCAGCATTGTTAACCAAAACATCGATGTTCCCGCAGGTATCTAGGGCTTTTTGGACGATCGCGCGCACTTGTTGAATGTCGCCAACATCCCCCGCAATAGCGACAGCCGAAGTGCCTTCGCGCTGCACTTGAGCCGCTGCTGCTGCCAATCTCTCTGGCTGGCGAGCCACCATCACTACATCGTAGCCTTTACTTGCAAATAAAATTGCTGTTGCTTTGCCGCTTCCTTGAGAAGCGCCTGTAATCAAAACTGTAGGAGCCATAGATTATTATAAATTGTCAGTGGGAAAATAGTTTGGTGCGGTAATTGAAACTATAACAGAGGTCATCTAATTTTAGGCGCGCTCTAGAGTAATATTTCTTGGATATGGGATTTTTTCATGATTGGCGAGCGGTTTTTTTTAACGAACCGCGAAGACGCGAAGGACACGAAGGAAGAGAGGAGAAGGAAAGAGAAGAGAAAGTCTTCAGAAAGTGTTCAGTATTATGTGAAAATTGCTTGGTAAATTTTCCCAATGCTCTTCGGCCCAATGCTCTTCGGCCCAATTCCCAATTCCCCAAAATGAATCTTCCGAAAAAAGCGCCGAATTGGTCGATCGCCCTTGTGTTAATTATCGGCGTTTTGGCCGTCTCAACTGCCTCAATCTTAATTCGGCTGGCTAACTTGAAAGCAGGCGCGGGCGGCTTCGGTTTTAGCCTGGTACTCGCGGCTTCTCGCCTGACTTTATCTGCCTTAATTCTGCTTCCTGCTTGGCCCAAAATTCAGTGGAACACCCTGCGCCCGGGAGCTCGGCGCTATGCTGCGGCGGCCGGTTTGTGTCTGGCCCTGCATTTTGCCCTCTGGATTACCTCACTTTCTTATACTTCGATCGCCGCTTCGACTGCTCTAGTCACCACTAATCCCGTCTGGGTAGCGCTGTTGTCGCGCTTCTGGTTCGGCGAAAAACTGAGCAAAATGTCGATCGCTGGCATTACTATAGCTCTGGCTGGGGGAATGGCGATCGCCGTTGGGAGTGCGGGCGCAGCCAATGTCGGCAGCCTGCAACTGCTGGGTAATTTCCTTGCTCTGGCTGGTTCCTGGGCTGTCAGTTTGTATTTGCTGCTGGGGCGGGAAGCTCAGCGCCGGGGACTCGGAATTGGTGGCTATATTGCGATCGCCTATACTGTTGCTGCGATCGTCCTGTTGCCTCTGCCGATCGCCTTCGGCGTCAGTTATACTGGCTATCCGCACATTGTATATTTTTATATTTTGTTAACGGCCGCCTTGCCTCAATTAGTCGGTCACACTATTTTAAACTGGGCTGTAGTAAAGATTTCCCCAACTCTGGTAACTCTTGCTATCTTGTTTGAACCCGTTGGGGCGAGTTTTTTGGGTTATTTGCTGTTTGGGGAAGTGCCCGGGCCGGCGGTACTCGCAGGTGCTGCGCTGCTGCTGTTGGGGGTAGCAACCGCTACTCTCGGAGCCCAAAAATCACAGTCAACAGTTAACAGTTAACAGTTTTCAATATTGCCACCGCAGTTGCCGTGAGTCAGGATAGAACAGATTAGGGCTTGAAAACACAAATAACTCGTCAGTTGAATATCAGTTGGGCTCTTGGAGTGTCCCTACGGGGATCGATCGATCTGAGATGTACTTCATAAACTTGCCATCTGCTGTATCAAATGTCTGACTAATGACTGATGACTAACAACTAATGACCAATGACTAATGACAACTAATCCTCGGGTGCCTTTCGGAGAATAAAATTATGCTGCCAGAACAACTACAGCGCATCATCGGCTACTTTCTCGAAGAAGCCGCAGAACACATCCAAATCATCGAACAAGGCTTGCAGGGCCCTCAATTCACCGTGCAAGCTCCCCAAAGGATACACCAGCTCATCCGAGCCTCGCACTCGATTAAAGGGGGAGCAGCTATGCTGGGATTTAGCAGCATTCAGCGCATAGCCCACCGCTTGGAGGATTATTTTAAGCTGCTCAGAGAATGTCCGATCGCCGTTGATAGCCGGCTACAATCGCTGTTAACCGAAGTTTTTAATATTCTATCAGCCTTGGTGTACAAGGTTTCTAAGGGTTTTGGACTCAACCACGAAGACGCAAACCAAATGCTGTCCCTCGCTGAACCAGTTTTTGACGAACTCGACGCTTACCTGAGAGTGCTCATTCCCACTCGCCTGACTGTGAGAGCAGTAACCGACGAACACATTCACCTTTTCTCCGGTTACTGTCTCTCCTTGGGGGAATTTTCCTCGGCTATTGCGTCGCGTGTCGGTTTGCTGGGAGGTACTATTACCCGCCACGAGCAAGAAGCCGATGGTATTCGCCTTTATATTGACATTTACCTGCCACCTTACAGCAGGATCGAAAATATCCGCGCAACTGTCGAGCTCTCAGGCGCTAGGATTGGGACTGTTCAGACGCAGCGCGACTTTTCACTGCTGGCTGCTGGGGATTATCCGGTTTATCAAAGGGCGATCGAACCTCCCGCAATTTGCAACGGCTGCCGCTACTATTACGGCAGAAGCGACGGGGGCCACCTGCTCAACTGCACGATCCATCCCCGGGGCCCGGAAGCAGAAGATTGTCGCGATCGAGAACCGGAATCAGCATTGTAAAATCAGGACTGCAAACTAATATTTGGAACCAGGGACAACTTAATTTTCAAACCAATATTCTCCCTGACATCTTTCACGTTACCCGATGCCAAGTGTTCTCCTAGATAACTAACACCTTCTTCCCGATCTCCGTTATATCCATTACATCCGTTACATCCCGTACACTGCTTCGTTGCGGAACTTCTTCCTTCTTGCTTCTAAAAACTCCCCTAAAAGCTGCTACCGCAACTCGAATTAATTGCAGCATGGTCGCCGGATGTCCCACTGCCCAGACATTGATAGTCAGACAAGTGATTCCCATCGCTAGCAAGATGTATGTCGGAGGCATTACTACCCCGATCGCGAACCAGGTAAAAACGTGAAATATCATTGCGGCAGCCCAAATTCCGGCCACAACTGCAGACGCCCAAACTTGCATTCGAGGTCGGTTTAGTCCTGTCAAAATCGCTGTCTGCAAAGTAGTCAGCAAGTTTGCCGGAACTAAAAATGCACAGATACCTATGCAGTAGGTATGAGAAAACTCAGTAACTGTATTGAAGTCGAGCATCAGTATAATTGTCGGGCCTGTTGGATATACTTAAATAGTTTAACGTGACTTGACTTTGAAATCTTGTCACCCTTACTTTAACTTAATATTTTCGTCAGCAGGTCGCTCTGAAGACGCATTTGTCTCGCCTTTTCCTGCTTGTAAAATTTTTCGCGAAATATTAACTTTGTGGAGAATCATTAAAACTACTTGAAGAATTGCAACAGTTGCTGCGATAATTAAGATCGGGGAGCGATCGCACGAGAAAGAACCAGTCAGTACAAATATCTAGAAGGCGCGCGCCGATCGAGCAGCAACACAACGGCTGATTTTTGAGTCAATCATTTTTGACTCGCTGATTCTCGGATGATTGATTGTCAGCGTCGCTCAAGGAAGCGAGCAGTTGTGCGATCGAACAATATGAGATTATTGAAAAGCCAATTCGATCTCAAATCTAAAATTGAGAGAACCCAAAGAGAAATTTTACAGCGGAAAACAAAGAAAATGGATCGACAAATCACCATCCCAGCACTCGAAGAAGTTGACTTGACAAACTGCGACAGAGAGCCCATTCACATATCGGGGCACATTCAGCCGCACGGGGTGCTACTTGTTGTACGAGAACCTCAACTAGAAATATTGCAAGTCAGTCAAAATACGCAAGATTTGTTAGGAGTCGATGCCGAAAGTGCGATCGGTCAAGATTTGAGCTTGTTATTCGATCGAGTTCAGCTAGAAAAACTCAAGATTTGTTTGCAGAAGGAAAACTTAAAAACTGTCAATCCCATTAAACTGTCTGTCAAAAAAGCAGGCAAGTCTTTAGAATTTGACTGCATCCTCCACCGAGGAGAAGCAGTTTTGGTAGTCGAGTTAGAGTTGGCAACCACTAAAGAAAATCTTTCTGTTTTTAGCTTTTATCACTCTATCAGATCCACGGTAAGCCAAATTCAAAGCGCCAAAAATCTCAAGGAATTATGTCAACTGACTGTAGAAGAAGTCAGGAGAATATCGGGATTTGATAGAGTTATGGTCTATCAATTTGACCCCGAAGGCAACGGAGCTGTAATCGCTGAAGACAAAGCAGAAAACCTGAGTCCTTTCTTCGGCTTAAACTACCCCAGCACAGATATTCCCAAACAAGCCAGAACACTGTATTCATTAAATTGGCTGAGGTTGATCCCAAATATTAATTATCAACCAGTCCCCCTAATTTCAGGAAACAATTCTGTTACCAACCGGCCGCTAGACCTCAGTTTCAGCGTATTGAGAAGTGTTTCTCCTATTCACATAGAATACCTGCAAAATATGGGCGTTACAGCTTCAATGTCAATCTCGTTAATCAAAGATAAAAAACTATGGGGATTGATTGCTTGCCACAACTATACACCAAAATACCTTAACTATGAATTGCGCGCAGCCTGCGAATTTATCGGGCAAGTAATGTCCTTAGAACTGCAATCAAAAGAAGGAAACGAAGACTACGACTACAAACTACACTTAAAATCTATTCAAAGCAAGATTTTTGAAGACATATCCACCTCCGAAAACTTGTCGGAAGTGTTAGTTAAATGCCAGCATAATTTGCTGGAAGCAGTCAACGCCCAGGGAGCAGCAATAGTATTTGGAGACAATTGCTATCGAGTCGGGCAGACACCTCGCGGAGAATCGCTCAAATACTTAACTGATTGGGTGCAAAAAAACCTAAGAAAAGAAATATTTTATACAGACTCGCTGACCAAATGCTATCCAGAAGCTGAGCAATTCAAAGACACCGCCAGCGGGTGTTTGGCCATAGCAATATCGCCCACTCAAGAAATATACGTTTTGTGGTTTCGCCCGGAAGTAATTAAAACGGTACATTGGGCGGGAAACCCCAACAAACACATTCAAATAGATGAAGATGGCAGCCCTAGACTGTCTCCTCGGAAATCCTTCGAGCTCTGGAAAGAAAATGTGAGGTGCAAATCGCTGCCTTGGAAACAATGCGAAATAGACGCTGCATTGGAACTGAAAAAAGCAATGATTAATATAGTGCTGCGCCAAGCCGACAAACTCGAAAAATTAAATACGGCACTAGAAGCATCTGTCGCCAGAGAACGCGAAAAAACTGCTCATTTAAAAACTGCGATGTACGAGCTTCAGCGCACCCAAACTCAATTGGTGCAAAGCGAAAGAATGTCAAGTTTGGGACAGTTGGTGGCGGCGGTAGCTTATGAAGTTACTAACCCGATCAACTTCATCTACGGAAATCTTACTTATGCCAATGAATACAGCCAAAAACTGATCGATTTATTGCAGCTTTACGAGCAGCACTATCCGTCGCCTTCGCCAGAAATTCAAGCACAAATAGAAACAGCAGAATTAGAGTTTATAGTTGAAGACTTACCGAAGTTGCTGGGTTCAATGAAAGTAGGAGCTAACCGCATCCGTGAGATTGTTCAGTCGCTGCGAAACTTCTCTAGAATTGACGAAGCAGAGATTAAACCAGTTGACATTCACGACGGATTGGACAGCGCTTTGCTGATTTTGAGCAACCGACTCAAACCGAAGCCCGTTAGCGTAGCAGGTACGCAATACCATCGCCCTGCAATTCATCTGATCAAAGAATATGGTTCTCTGCCTTTGGTTGAGTGTTACGCAGTTCAGATAAATCAAGTATTTATGAATGTACTCACAAATGCAATTGACGCTCTAGAAGATGCCTTTGCAAACAAAAAAATATCGCCGCCGTGCGGGTGCGAAACAGAGCAAGTCAATTCGGGACAAATTCGGATCGTGACTGAAGTTTGTCCCGGACAAAAAGCCGTAGCAGTTCGGATAGAGGACAACGGTTGCGGCATGACAGAAACAGTTCGCCAGAAAATATTTGAGCCGTTTTTTACCACAAAACCAGTAGGGAAAGGTGCGGGGATCGGTTTGGCAATTAGCCACGAAATTGTGGTGGAACAACACGGCGGCAAATTGAGCTGCATTTCAGCCCCTGGAAAGGGAACGAAGTTGATTATTGAGATTCCCTTGAGCCAAACTCATCTCAAACCGATTGTCAAGTAAACAAAAGTGCGCTCATCGCCCAAATGCACAAATCGAAAATTCGATTAAAATACAAAGCAGCTATAGCAACCGCCACCCAAAAGCGCGGACATTCAAGAGCTCATCAATAGAGTCTAAAATCCTTGCTTTATAAACGGTTAGATTCGGATACCATAACTGTCAACTGTCACAGGTCAACTGTCAACTGCTATAAGTAGATTTGAGCCAATTCTGAGGAATCGATTGTGACTGAAAAAAATACCGCCCAATGGGATGCCGGCAGATTTGTCAAAACCTTGGCTTATTTCGGCGTCATTCCCTTCATTGGTAGCATTAGCTGGCTGCAACAACTGTTCGGAAGCAGCAGCAAAAGTAACAAAGACCAGCCCAAATTGGTACTCGTAGCCGGTGCGACTGGCGGCGTTGGGAAGCGAGTTGTCAAGCGGCTGCAACAGCGGGGATATAAAGTACGCTGTCTCGTCAGAGATATTAAAAGAGCAACAGAAATTCTCGGCAAAAATGTCGAATTAGTCGAGGCAGATATCACTCTCGCCGAGACGCTGACACCGCTAGTAACCGAGGGCGTAGAAGCAGTTATCTGCTGCACCGGTACCAAAGTTCAACCGGTAGAAGGAGACACCCCAACCAGGGAAAAATACTATCAAGGCATCAAGTTTTATATGCCGGAAGTTGTGGATGTTCCCGAAATAGTCGAATACAAAGGCCTCAACAATTTAGTGCAAGCTGTTCGCAGCCAGCTCATTAAAGCAGGCGAAAAAGTCATTTTTGATTTCACAAAACCTACCCAAGATTTAAAGGAAACTTGGGGCGCTCTCGATGATGTTGTGATGGGCGGCACTAGCGAAAGTTCGATCGTACTTACCGACAATACAGCCATATTCACAGGCAATGTTTCTACTGCCAACTCCGGCGGCTTTGCTTCCGTGCGTACTCGCAATTTCGATCCTCCGCTGAATCTCGCAGGATTTAGCGGCCTCCAACTGCGCGTCAAAGGGGATGGTAAGCGCTACAAATTAATTGTCCGCAGCGAAGCTAAATGGGATGGCATTGGCTATTGCTATTCGTTTGATACTGTTTACAATACCTGGATTACTGTCATCGTTCCTTTCGATAAGTTAATTCCAGTATTCCGCGCGAAAACTGTCAAAGACGGCTCGAAATTTGATGCTAGCAGTATTTTCTCTTTTCAGTTAATGCTGAGCAAGTTTGAATACGACGGCGCGCTGAATCCGAAATTTTCACCTGGTGTTTTTCAACTGGAATTAGAATCTGTTAAGGCTGATGGCGGACAGGTTTTGCCGCGATTTGTGATGGTGAGTTCGGCTGGAGTTACTCGCCCGGGCCGCCCAGGACTGATTTTGGAAGAGGAACCGCCTGCTGTCAGGATGAATGATATGTTGGGGGGAATTTTGACTTGGAAGTTGAAAGGGGAGGATTGCGTGCGATCGAGCGGCATACCTTATACTGTGGTCAGACCTTGCGCTTTGACTGAAGAACCCGGAGGCAAAGCTTTGATATTCGAGCAAGGAGACAATATTCGGGGCAAAGTCAGTCGAGAAGATATTGCAGAGTTGTGCGTGCAAGCCTTGGAACAACCGCAAGCTTGTAAGGTTACTTTTGAGGTGAAAGAGGGGGAAAATGGTAGTCCTCCGGGAGATTGGAAAGGTTTGTTTTCTGGGGTTAAATAAGTATTATTTGTAGGGGTCTAAGTCTAGATCCCCCCTAACCCCCCTTAATAAGGGGGGGACAAGAAATGTTTTCAAGGACTCAACGCCGGTGCGCCGAAGATCACCCTACAAATGCGAGTTTTTGAGTATTGTTTGTAGTGAGGACTTTAGTCCTTCCTAGGATTTTCATGAGGACTAAAGTCCCCACTACAAACCAAGACTGATTACCAATTACTAATTATTATGTCTTTTAGTTTTTTTCGACGCTATTCGACGCCTTATTTGTTTTTATTTCCGGCTTTGTTTGTTTTGAGTTTGACTGTTTTGTGGCCGGCGATGCAGGCTTTTTATTTGAGTTTTACAAGTTATGAATATGACTTGACGCAAGCGCCGCAGTGGGTGGGGTTGAAGAATTTTGAGAGGTTGTGGGTCGATCGCACTTTTTGGCAAACTATGACCAATACGCTGCTGTATCTCGTCTGTGTTGTACCTGTATTGGTTGTTTTACCGCTGGGAATGGCGATTTTGTGCAATCAAAAGCTGAGGGGGATGAACTGGTTTCGGGCAGCATATTACACGCCGGCGGTGATTTCGATGGTTGTCGCGGGGATTGCTTGGAAGTGGTTGTTTGCTGAGACTGGATTGCTGAATCAGTTGGGGGAATTGTTGGGTTTACCTCCTGTTTCTTGGCTGGCTAATCCGAAGTTGGCACTGTTTAGTGTGATGGTGGTTACTATCTGGAAAGGGTTGGGTTATTACATGGTGATTTATTTGGCGGGGCTGCAATCTATCCCGGCAGAATTGTACGAGGCTGCGGCGATTGATGGTTCGGATGGTTTGGGGAAGCACTGGGATATTACAGTGCCTTTGATGAAGCCTTATTTGGTTTTGGTGGCGGTGATTTCGGCGATTTCTGCTACTAAGGTTTTTGAAGAAGTTTATATTATGACTCAGGGCGGGCCTCGCAATAGTTCTAAGACTGTTGTTTATTATCTTTACGAACGCGCTTTTAAGGATTTGGAAATTGGTTATGCTTGTACGATCGGGCTGGTGTTGTTTTTGCTGATTTTGGGTTTGTCGATTCTGCAAGTTAGCCTCCAGGGTTTGACTCGCAATGATTAAGATTTATCACAAATATTCAAGTCAGATAGCCGAGTCAGCAGTACAAATTAGCACATGATAGCTACGCAATATTACGCAGCGCACAACTGATTAAACATAAGCTAAATAGCTAATGACAAAGCTGTCAGTTGTGTACTAAGGTTGAGTAACTTTCGGGAGTTTTGTCGTTAGCGAAGCCCTCGGAGAGGATCGTCCTACGCGTCACCCCTTTAACACAGGCGATCGACTCCCGTCTACAGCACAACTCCTGCAAATCGGCTGCAAACCCTTTAAATTCAAACATAAAAATATGATTTTGCTAACAGGCTATCAAATCACCGAAAAAATTTACTCCGGTGTCAATACCGTTATTTATCGGGGAATCTGGCAAAAGCACAACCTCCCAGTCATCGTCAAAACTCTGAGAAGCGAGTATCCAACTCTGGAAGAGATTACCCGCTTGAGACACGAATATAAAATTAGAATAAATCTGAAAAATCTCGAATATATTGTCAATTGCTACCGCATAGAAACTCATCAGAATGGTGTGGCGCTGACATTAGAAGACTTTGGTGGCTTGGCTTTATCCAAATTTTTAACTGCGACCAAAATCAACTTAATACAATTCCTGGAAATTGCCATTCAGCTTGTTCAAAGTTTGGGTAAAATCCATCAAAACCAGATAATTCACAAAGATATTAAACCGCACAATATCATCATCAATCCAGAAACCTATCGCGTCAAAATTACCGACTTCAGCATCTCTTCGCGCTTGGTTCGAGAAAACGCAACTCCCAGTTATCCCAGTTTGCTCGAAGGTACGTTAGCTTATATATCGCCGGAACAAACTGGTAGAATGAATCGGGCGATCGACTATCGCAGCGATTTCTACTCGTTAGGTGTCACTTTTTACGAGATGCTGACTGGTGAATTGCCGTTTAATGCGATCGACCCTTTAGAATTAGTTCACTGTCACATCGCTAGAATAGCACCGTCTCCTCGCAGTTTGAAGCCCGAAATTCCCGAAGCAATTTCGGCGATTGTGATGAAATTGTTGGCTAAGACGGCGGAAGACAGGTATCAAAGTGCTGATGGGCTGAGGTTTGATCTCGAAACTTGTCTGGCGATGCTGCAAGCCTCGGGCAATATATCTGATTTTACTGTCGGAAATGCCGATCGAGCCGGTCAACTGCTGATTCCCCAAAAACTCTACGGTAGAGAAACCGAAGTCGCCGCTTTACTCAGTGCTTTTGAGCGAATTAGCGGTGTAGAACCCCCCCAACCCCCCCTTGGTAAGGGGGGG
>JAUBOH010000162.1:6776-13505 GCA_036700145.1 Microcoleus occultus BM001215366 | reverse complement strand
TTATCGAAGTCTCGATCCCCCCTAACCCCCCTTAATAAGGGGGGGACAAGAGTATGCTCAAAGTCCCCCTTTTTAAGGGGGATGCGAGGGGGATCGAGACTCGACTACAAGCGACATTTACGATCGGTTTCAGTCTTAAGTTATCACCAATCGGCAAAGCTTGGGAACGATAAATCCAGACTTTTACCAGCCAGCCAAATATTAAGAAAAACTACAATTTGTGTTCGCGTTACTCAAAACACGCTAGGGTCAAAAGTATTGAATCATACCAAAAGCTGAAATTGCTCTAGACTGCAATAAAAATTTACCTGGAAACAGTCTGGAAGATGCTATTAAATTCATTGCACCAGGAGCAATTGAAAACAAGTTTTCTGTTGGAGGCGATATGAACCACAAAGTCATTGGGGCCACGCGGAACGTTGCAATTGTTGGCCCTTATTTAAGCGGTAAAACCGCACTGCTGGAAAGTTTGCTATCGGTGACAGGGGCAATTACTCGCAAAGGTAATGCCAAGGATAGCAATACAATAGGTGATAGTTCGCCGGAAGCGCGCGATCGCCAAATGAGCACGGAAGTGAACGCCGCGAGCACTGAATACGAAAACGTCCGCTTCACATTTCTTGACTGTCCCGGCTCGATCGAATTTGCCCAAGAAACTTACAATGCACTCATCGGTGTAGACGCTGCGGTAATAGTTTGCGAGCCCGTAACGGATCGCGCCCTCACCCTAGCACCGCTGTTCAAATTCCTCGATGATTGGGAAATTCCGCACCTAGTTTTTATCAATAAGATCGATCGCGCGTGCACAGACGAAACTACTTGCGGTAGCAACTTCACCGACATCCTCAACGCACTCAAATCAATTTCCAGTAGACCGATCGTACCTCACCAATACCCGATCGGCAAAGGCCAACAAATCATCGGTTTCATCGACTTAGTAACCGAACAAGCTTACCACTACCATCCAGGTGCCCCCGCAGATCCCGTACCGCTACCAGAAAACCTGAAAGCCCAAGAAAGCCAAGCGCGGCAACAAATGCTGGAAGAATTGGCCAATTTTGACGATCGTTTACTCGAAGAATTACTCGAAGAAATCAACCCGGATGTCGAAGAAATTACCCGCGATTTAAAGATGGAATTGGGTGCAGATTTAATCGTACCCGTATTCATCGGTATCGCAGAACAAGATTTCGGCGTGCGCCCGCTGCTGTCAGCTTTGCTGCGGGAAGCGCCCGCGCCGGAAATGACCGCCCAAAGACGCGATGTTATACAAAGTGATGAAAAAGTTAGCGCTCAAGTTCTCAAAACGTATTACACGCCGCAGGGAGGCAAACTATCGTTAGTGAGAATTTGGGGTGGCACGATCGCAGATGGAGCAACTTTGAACGGCGTTCGAGTTAACGGTTTGTATCGTTTAATCGGCTGGCAGTTTGACCATTTGCAAGAAGTGCCGGAACCCTTAGCTAAGAGGGTTGTGCTAACTAACGGAAATGGCAACGGTAAAAGTTAAGTTTGTAGTAAGGACTTCAGTCCTTTCTTAAATCTTTTAGCGAATCAGGACTAAAGTCCTTACTACAAACCATAATTAACCCGTGTATCCTTGTCAAAAATCGCATTCATCTACTTGAATTATGATTCAGCTTATTGAGTCAACTCATTTAAAGCTGAAATAATATTCTGAGCTAGCATTAAAGCATTTTTTACAGAATTTTGGCAGTTATAAGTATCTTGATAATCAGCCTTATTCCTAAGTTCTCTCAATTTGCTTAAATTTTCACCTATTTTGACCATATTTTTCATTCTAGTTCGGTGATATATAAACTCCTTTGCTACATATTGATGTTCGTTGATATCGCGATTATTACGAGACAGTCTTGGGTCTTTTTCAATGTCGCGCAAGTAATTTCGTGCTAGGCAAAATGTCGCATAGTATGCTCTACTTATCGCCGATCGCAACTTGGCTTCGCTGTTAGCTGAACTGTCACTATTTGTAGCAGCCAACTCTTGAGCTAAGTTCAAATATTCCGACCAATCAAATCTCATTTGACTCCCATTCAAGGCTAATGTGCAAATCATTTTTGGGGGCAGCTATTTTAGCATCTAGCCACCAACTATCGTCAAGGATGTTCAACTTTTCAAAAGCTTCTTCCACTTCGAGTTTAGTATAAATGCTAATCCAGAGCGATCGCCAATTGGCAATTTCTGGATCGGTTTTCACTTCCAATCCTAATCTTTCCGTAGGAAATAGTTCTCTAATCTTAGAATGAGCTTCTAAAATCAAACTTAACATTACTTCTTGTTCGATGATTAATTTAAAGGTTTCTAGAGGTTCTTCTACTGTGTAGAGACTTCTGATTTTATTGAAATCAGCGATTAAATCGTCAAAAGGTGTGGTTTTAATGGCAGACTCTTGAATGGCAGTCATAATTGTCGATCGGGAGTGCTTTGCTTGTTAATATTTTAGCAACTACGATCGCCATTATGTCGTCAACCCAACAAGAAACCGGGTTTCTACGAAAAATCCTTGCAGGAAACTAAAGATATACATAGAAACCCGGTTTCTGGCCTCGTCTTGTGCAATCACCGAAACAAACGGCGCAAAATGCGCGGCCACACAGCTATAATTATCGCAGTCAGCAGACTAGCAGTTACCCCGGATAGGATACTAAATCCCAGAATCACCCTCAATCCCGAACCCGGATCAAAAATCGGCACAAACGTATTTATGGCACTATTGATAGTAGAATTTGCTTCAATTTCCGTTTTGAAATTGGCAGCCGCAGAACCGACAGTACCACCAGTAGACAATCCGACTCCGACTATACCGACGATTGTTTGAAAAGTGCGATCGCTCTCAGCTTTCCGAATCTCAACCGTACCTCTAATTGTATCAGTCAAACTCCGCAAAATTTCCAAACAAGGACGAAAATTGTCAATATCTTTTTGGATTTGCTTCGGATAAGTTTGTTCAGCCTTGTTGAAAAAATCCTGCAAGAACTGTAAATCATCACTAGGTCTAGCCTTAGTTTTAATTTCAGCCAGCTTAGTCTCATACTTCTCCAGATTAACCTTAATTGTACTATATTGCAGCTCCAAATAATTAAGGTCGATCGCAAAATCAGACAATTTCCCCATCGCCTCCATCAGCTTTTGGAGATTGAGTCGAGAAGTATTCCTCATCTCCACAATTTGGTTGTAATTACTCACCAACCGTTCTTTTAACAGCAGACTTTTCTCATAAGCCCAGATAATTTTATGGCGGTAACACAGCAAATCCAGCCAACTTATATAAAAATTGTTGCATTCCCGAAAAGCAGCTTCATCGGGATACAAAATTACCAAAAGTTGCAAATTATCCTCAATCTTATCGCCCCAAAACTCAGCGACTTTCCCACCCAAAAACTCACCGCTGGCTTGAGGAACACTATCTTTTGCAAACAAAGTCTTGTAAACCTGTTTTGCAAATTCTTCCCCTTCCAAATCAGTCCCAGATTCCAGCCACCCCGAAAGCATCCAAGTTTTGCCAATATTTTCCAACTGCGGCGGTTGAGGAATTAAATATTGCAAACTTTCAATCAGTTTAATAACTTGTGTACATTCATACTTACCATCTACATAACCATCAAATAAAAGTTGGTAATTATCCGTAACATTCCAGCGGCGATAGCGGCCCTTGACTGAATGATTGTGAAGATTTCCTGTAAAAGGTAAATCAGCTACTATTTTCTCATTTAGCGCCAGAAATTTTTGTTTTTGTTCCGGGGTAAAAGAAACATTCAGCTTTTTGTGAAGTTGTTCAGACAAACCCGCTAAAAATTTGCGGTAAACTTTGTGAGTTTCCGGTTCGCCGACACCCAGCCCTTTTTTGAGAGTGTAGCTAAATAAATTCAGGGTAGGGTCAACTAATTTGAGCATAAAACCTGTTTGCCCTTGATAAAAAATGTAATCATCACCCGATTAATTGTAGGGAAACGGCACTGCCGTGTCCTAACTGTGGGCAACGGAGGAGACGGCAATGCCGTGTCCCTACCCCAAAATCATCGATTGTAGGGAAACGGCACTGCCGTGTCCTGACTGTGGCCACAGAGGAGACGGCAATGCCGTTTCCCTACCACCAAATATGCGTAACTCCCTAAATTAAAACCTCAACCGATAAACCCGTTCCACCAAATCAGTAGCCTTCCCCAATAACTTCCTCGCCAAACTCTGCGGATTAGAATTAGTCAAAGGAGGGGCCAAAAAATTATTATAATCATCAGTCTGGCGCGGCGGAGTATTTTCATCCAACTCAGCCAGATACTTATTCTTTTCATTCTCTTTCTTGCCGTGAATTGTCTTCAACTCCTTAAAAGCCAGCTCGAAATCTTGATAAAAAGCAGCATCTTTTTGAGCTATACTAATAAGTTGAGACGCTTTCTGTAACTCACCATTCACCAAAGCCTCACCAACTTCATTCACTTCAGCTATCAACTCAGGCGAGAGAGGTGCTTCAAATCTCGCGAGGGCGATTAAAAAAGCTTTGGGCGCAAACTGATTAGAACCCGATAAGGTAGATTCTTGAGAAGTCATGTTAGTTTAGCCGTTCCCGGTAATGTTAAAAGCAGCCCAGTAGTAAGGATGCTCGTAGGGCTTCTCATCTATTGTAGCTAAATTTTCTTGCAGAATTGAGGCATCAATTCCACAGGAGTATAAAATATCAACTTTGTTGTCAAACTCGCCATTTCTCAGCAAAGGCAACAACTCTCCCGCATACCACTCACCTAGCTTACCATTCGTGAGTTGTCGGAGCCAATCTTTAGCTTGTTGCAGGGCGAACGGCGGCTGGATTCCCTGCTTCCATAACTGGTAGAAATAAATCATTAGCAAAGCGCTAGAACGCTCCTCCGCTCGCCACAGCGTGCTGATCACATAATTAGTCTCCGGCAAAAAGCCGCTGGATATGCCCACGAATTCATCGATTAACTCGCCTTTCTTGGTAATACCTGTTTCGCAAGCGCTGAGGCAGACTAGGTAATAATTGACAAATTTTAACTGCAAAATGTCGGTCAATGTCAATTCTTCATTTTTGGATAACATTAACGCCGAAGCCTCGGACTTTTCGGTGTTGTGGTAGGCGTGACCTGTATAATGAAAGACGCTGCTGCTGGCTTTTAGTGCTTGAATAATTGCGGTTTTAGTGGTGGCATTGGATGCGCGGTGAGTTTGGTTGATTTGGCTGATGGCTGCTGCTTCTATTGGGGGATATTCATAGTCAGTTTTGCCTATTATTACCAGTGAATTTGTTCCTATTTCCGTGGGTTTTTGCTGTTGCTGTTCGATGGCAATTTGAGCGCTGGGCAGGCGGGTAATTGTGCGGATGTTGGATTTCCTAGTATCTGCAACAGCGGCGGTAAAAAAGGGCGGGAGAAACAGGGCATCTAGGGGGAGGAGGTGCAAGTCGCGGTGGGGAATTAAGATGAGGTGTTGGATATTGGTGAGGTGCGTACAAATTTCGGGAATTTTCAGGATGTCAGCGAGTTGTGGCAATTGCGCTGTCATTGACTCGCGCCAGGGATGGGATTCTTTGCTTTGCTGTTTATTGGTAGTTTGGCAGTAATTTTGATAGTTGGTTTTCCAATTTTCCAGCCATTTTTCTAAACTGTGACTGTTGCGCTTTGCGAATATATCGGTGACAGGTGTGGCGATGACTTCAAACTTGTCTGGGGTAATGATAAAAGCAGTCAAGGAAACTGGGCTGAGATGCCAGTAAATAATCGCGGTTGCGGTGTGGTTTGCCAGTAAGTCTCGGATTTGGGAATAAGTCGGGCTGGCGATGCGGTTTTGTGAAGTTGCGCGCATCCATTGCAGGCAAAAGTTTTTCCGGGATTCGGCTTTTTCCAGTGCATTTACCTTGTCGCCAGACTCGACGAAAATATCGACTTCTAACTGGTAAAGTCCGGCAAATTTGCGCTGGAGTCGCAGTTTGATTTCCGGGTGAGTTTGATTGTCTAAAATTAAGTTTTCTAAGACGGTAGTAGCTTCGGTAAGGTACTCGCTGGTTTTGGCATCTCCCAAGCTGCCACAGACGGTAATTAAGCCTTGCATTACTTCTAAATAAGTTTCTGGGATGAGGGGTAATTTCAAGAATTCGCGGGCTTGTTCGTAGCTGGCTTTGGCTTTATGGAAAGAGTCTAAATAAGTGGCTGTTTGTTTGCCGTTTTCGTAGTGTGCCTTGCCTTTTTCGTTGTGCAAATTGCCGCAAGCGAGACGATAGTCGCGGTTGCTGGGTTGATATTTCTGCAAGCCTTCATCCCAGTTTTGAATGGCTTCAATGTAGCACCCGGAGTTGAAAAATGCCCAACCTCGATTGGCCCAAGCCATCCAGTCTTGATCGCCTGTATATTCTAAGGCTTTATCGAAGGCTGTGATCGCCTCTCTGTAGCGACCCAAATCTTTTAGGGCAATTCCCAACCAGTTCCAGATTATGTGGTTTTTAGGGTCAATTTCTAAGGCTGTCTCGAAAGCTGCGATCGCCTCACTGTTGCGGCCCAAATCATTTAGGGCATTGCCCAGCCCGTTCCAGGCACCGTGGGATTTGGGTTCAATTTCTAAGGCTTTCTCGAAGGCTGCGATCGCCTCTATGTTGCGGCCCAAATCTCCTAGGGTATTGCCCAGCCCGATCCAGGCATGGAGGTATTTGGGGTCAATTTCTAAGGCTTTGTCGTAGGCTGCGATCGCCTCACTGTTGCG
>JAUBOH010000162.1:0-6676 GCA_036700145.1 Microcoleus occultus BM001215366 | reverse complement strand
AATTTCTAAGGCTTTGTCGTAGGCTGCGATCGCCTCACTGTTGCGGTCCAAATCACCTAGGGTAGCGCCCAGCCCGTTCCAGGCATAGTGGAATTTGGGGTCAATTTCTAAGGCTTTCTCGAAAGCTGTGATCGCTCCTTCTAAATCTCCTGCATCATAGCGATTGAGTCCTTCCTGACATAATTCTACCGCCTTTTGACTGACTTCTTTTATATTTTTGCCAGATTGAAGTGCTATTGCTCTGTAATAATTAGTTGTTGCTTCTTGATAACGACCTAATCGATCTAACACCTTGCTGCGATTAATCCAAGCTTCGTAGAAGTCTGGCTGCATTTCTATAACTTTGTCATAGCAAGCAAGAGCGCTTTCTAAATATCCAAATTCATAATTATCTACTGCTTGGTTATATAATTCTTCTGCTTCTTGACTGATTTCTTTTTCTAGAGATTCTGCAACACCCCCATAAACACGAAACAATCCAGTTTCTTCAGTTTTTTCGGGTAACTCCTGAATATCTTCCCTTATCTGCGAACTCTCCTCCGCAGGAGTTCGAGTCAAACTCTGCCGCGACAACAATTCCCTGCCAATATTCCCAGCAACCTCACTAATTTTCCCGCAATTCAACTCACCCAGCCGCACCATCCGCCCGCCCAATTCTAAATGTGTTTCCGGGGATACCAGCAACCTCGATTCAAATTCTTGCAGCCAGTTTTCCCACTCAGCATCTTTGATTTTGCTGCCGATTAAAAAGCCTTTAATTTCGCCGCGACTCCAGTCTGCTGCAACTCCCTCCAATAGTTCGAGGAATTTCTGTTCGCATTCTTCAGAAGTCCAAATTCGAGTTGGCTTTGGCGGTGGGGGTGCAGGTTGTTTGCGGAAGCGCCGCTGAATTTGCCGCAACAGATTGAGGATGCGTTGCCAAATTTGTCGGATCATTGGCTGGGTGGGTGACAGTTGACAGTTGACAGTTGATGTGTTGTGGGAGATTGTAGCAGATTTTGGGGTTGAATGTACGTTGCGGTAGGGGCGGGTTTTACGAATAATATATAACGATGACTAACAATCTATATAAACCCGCCCCCACCCACGGTAAATCTGAATGTACATTTCGATTGTTTGTTGGGTGGGGGCGGGTTTTTGAGATTGTTTTTTTCAGGCGATTATGGTTGGTAAAACCCGCCCCTACGATCGCACAAATTATACGATCGCGAATCAACGACACATGATATTAGCTAATAAGGACTAAAGTCCTTACTACCAACGATGTTCTTCCTTAACCTAAAAAGAAATAATTAAATAACCATTTAGGAATTTAGCACCTGTAACTGATTTTCCGGTTAGCTGCGGAGGGAGCAAAATATTGCGCCGCTGATCGCCGGCTTCGATCGTCACTTCCGGCCCAGATTGAATCAATTTAATTTCTTTCTTGTCAAATGAGGGCAAAAATAAACTAACTTGACGCTGGGCAATATTAATGTCGATCGGCTTTGGAGCTTTTGCCGCCTCAGAAAAATCTGGTAAAGCATCGATTAGCGGCTGCCAATTATTGTCGCTGTGCGCCGGCACCGAAACTGGTGTCAAAGGCTCAAAATCCGCCGTAATCGTTTCTGTAAGCGGTGCTTGATTGACAATTACACCCCCAACAGTTAAACCAACTTGTTGAGAACTTCCCCAAAGATAGCGGGCGGTGGCGATCGCACTTGCATCCGCAGTCGTCACCAAAAAAGCCGCCGTGCGCTTCGGATTTGCCAGCGCTTCCCTACCCTTGTCCAAAAAATTATCGACTTGCTTAGTAGATTGAACAGCATTATCTCCCGACAAATCCACAGTCAACACGGTACTGACAACCGGTTGAATAAAAGGTGACAGCGCTTTGCCCAAATCCGAATCTACCAAAGCTTGGCGGAAGCGGCGGATGTACCAACTCAGAATTTCCGGCATTCCCAGCATCCGCAGCGTATCCATCCCGCCGCTGCCATCATAAACAATTACATCGTATTGTTTGCTGTCGTCATATTCCCGAAGTTCGTTCAACGCCAGCGCGCTGTCCATTCCCGGTAACACTCCCAATTCTTGACCGTAAATTTGCTTAAAAAAGGGCGTGCGGACATATTGAGCTTCTAGTTGCTTAACTTCGTCCCATCTGCGTTCTAGCAGCGGCGCGCTTTGCACCTGTACTGCTTTGAGGTTGGGGGCGATTTCCTGTGGGGTGGGAGTTAGCCCAGTTCCCAGCAGGATGCCCAATCCCGGGCCCGGATCTTGCCCCAGCAGCAAAACTCGCTTGCCGGCGGCGGCATATTTTTTAGCAGTTGCGATCGCGATCGTACTGCGGCCAGTGCCGCCTTTACCCAAAAATGTCAAAATCAAAGCCATTTTCTGTTCTCAGTGCCAAAGCTTACTCTTTAACATTTAAGCGCAACCTTCAGCCAGAGTGGGGGAGTGTGGCTGTTGTCAGTTGGTAGGGGCGGCGCCCCCGTGCCCGCCCTCTTAGTTGTCAGTTGTCAATTGTCAGTTGCTATTGGTAGCAGCTAACAACTCACACATCAGGAATCAGAAAGAACAACTACCTACTGCCCACTGCCCACTGCCCACTGCCCACTGACAACTGCCTTCTGTTAAACGGGTTCTAGCTCATCTTCAAAAAACCAAGTCGCAAAACCGTCAAACTTTACAACCACGCCTACTCCACTGCCGTCAACCATTCTGAATCCGTCAACAGTGCCTATTGGATTCTCCTTTATCTTGCCCACCATATTTGGAGGTATCCGATCTCTGATACGGCGTACTTTAACTCTCTGACCTACTTCTATTGCCACTGAAATTGTTCTCCTGCTCTATATAACCTATATACAACCGTCCATTTTACAGTTTGGTGTCTACTTCCGAACAGCAACGCCAGCGGCCCGATCGCTCGCTAGGATTTTCAGAAGAAATTTCGATCGACTTTCCCTAAAAGACGGTATTCTAGTCGGAGTTGCTCCATTTTTGCCCTCGACGGGCGATCGTTAGCCTTGTATGGCTCCACAGGGCAAGTTCCACTCCCTGAACCCGCCGCAGCGCTCAGATAATTATTTTTTATCGCTTCGCAAAGGGAATCTTTTTATTAATTGCCACAACTACAGAATTTCTACCCAATTAGTCATCCTTCCGGCCGAAGGCAAAAAGCATTCACAAGCAGTAATTAATTTTATATTTGCCATATATAAATACTCGACATGGAAGCTTGACATCGGCTAAAACTCATGGTATCCAAGACTTTGAGTTCGCTCCGCCAAATTTGCCGACAGTCAGATTTTAGTAAAGATCCATGTTGTAACAGTTTACTAAAATATGACAATAAAAAGAAAATTTAATGGTAAGGTTTAATGCTGAGAAAGTTTATTTTTGCTGCTGTTTTAGGGCATAAAAAATGGAACGATTGCCGGATTTAAGGAGTCTAAGAGAGGAAATG
This sequence comes from Microcoleus occultus BM001215366, assembly GCA_036700145.1. Classification (GTDB taxonomy): domain Bacteria; phylum Cyanobacteriota; class Cyanobacteriia; order Cyanobacteriales; family Microcoleaceae; genus Microcoleus. The sequence goes on along the minus strand of JAUBOH010000162.1, from coordinate 3,225 downwards.
AAGTCTAGGAACTTCAAGATGACAAAATTGAAATTATGAATAAAATTTTTACGTGCTGGCGATCGACCAAAATTCCGCTCATAAGTTTGTCCTTAGCTGTGCTGGCCTGTCTGCCGCTCGGCCGCAGGACGATCGCCAGTCCGCTCTCTCCATCCCCCAAACAACCGTCAAACGTTACTAAAATTATCTCGGTCGATCGACCGCCAGCACTACCAACCGGCTCAAAGTCTCCAAAAAATCTGGTAACAGTGGCTGCGAATCCATCCCCAGTTAGCACGCTAAAGGCTCAGGGAACAGCGGCCGGACGATCGCTCGAAATCCGAGAAATTCGCGGTACTGTAACGTTTAAAGGGCGGCAGGCTGTCGTGGGCGATCGGCTCCTCGCCCCCGGAGACGAAATCATCACCGGCCCCAATTCCACAGCCCGTTTAGCGATCGACAACAACACCGGCATCGTCGAAGTTGCCGAAAAAACCGCAGTCAAAATATCCAGTCTCTCAGGCGAAAAAGACACAGCCATTTTTGTCAGCCTTGGGCGAGTCAGATTGTCGATCGGCAAAAATGCTGCGACAACTCCCGCAGCCAACACCTCAACAATTATCCCGCCCAACCAAATCGCCAGCCTAAATACCTTCAGCGGACTCGGCAAATCCAGTCAAATTGCCCAACAAAAAAGTTCTGCCAGAACCGCCCCAGTCAGGGTTGAAACCCCAGAAGGCGTCGCCGGAGTGCGCGGCACCTCCTTTGGCGTCAGCGTCAGCGAGGGCAAAACCGCAGTCGAAACCATTGAAGGTGCCGTCGGAGTATCGGGCAACAACGACTCGGAAGTAATTGTCAACCGTGGCAATGCGACGACAATTTTCTCTCAAACCCCGCCCCTGGCACCCTCAGCAAGCCCTCGCCAAGCTGAACTCAAAGTCCGCAGTTTGTTCAGACTCAGCGGCGATATCTATCGCCTCAGCGGTCAAATTAACCCGATCGACACAGTTTATGTCAACAACGAAGCGATTAAGATCGATCGAAATGGCAAATTCAGCATCCAAGGGATTTTACCTCCAAGCCGCCGCCTCAACATCGTAGTCCGAGGCCCGTCAGTCAGAGAACGACATTACAGCCTCGCAGTTCCCTAAACCTCTTCTAGTAGCTCTTCGATCCTCCCTAGCCCCCCTTTTTTAACCCGGAGATCCCCCCAGCCGAGGGCGGGCACTCACAGACACCCCCCCTACACTCGGGGGGAGAAAGAACGTCAAAGTCAACCCCTATTCCCCGTCGGGTTGGGGTATTTAGGCGGCTCGAAACTTCGATACAAACGATAGAGACAAAGGGTTTCAATTAGTGCATCAAATTAATTGCATGAAGTTCAAAGAATGGATTGAGCATCTCAAACAAAATCAACTTCTGGGCATCCGCCAATATATCACCACAAATCCTCCCTGGATGACAGGGGCAGTAGCAGGTATTGCTTCTGTAGTCATGCTGCAATTGGGAATGTGGAAACCCTTAGAATATTTGGGATACAAAACGCTATTTGAAATTAGAGAATCTGGTATATTACCAAATCCCGGATGGGATTCTAGAATTGCGGTAATTGCGATCGAACGGCATTCCTTGCAGGAATACGGTCAATTTCCTTGGCCTCGCAACCGCTACGCCCAACTGCTAGAAGCACTGAAAAAATCTTCCCCTACAGCAGTTGGTTTTGACATTCTTTTCCTCGATCCAAGTCCAAAAGATGAGATATTAAGAAGAGCGATCGCCACCAACGGCAAAGTCGTACTCGCCAGAACCAACAAAGAAGAACCCCTAGCATCTTTTAAAGCAGTCGCCGCAGGTGTCGGACACATCGCCCACGAACCCGATAGCGACGGTATTAGCCGCCAGTCAAAAATCTTTCTCAACGGGATTCCTAATTTTGGTTTAGCAATGACTCACAGGTACAATGCTGCTAACCCCCAAGAGCCAGTATTGCTCCCACATCCCAAAAATATGCAGGAAAAAACAGCATGGGTTAACTGGCCCGGGAAAACAGAAAATCTATCTAACTATGCTTTTGTTGATGTTGTAGAAGGTAGAATTTCCGCAGATGCTCTAAATAATAAGTTAGTTTTAGTGGGCATAGTTGCTACTGGTTTTGACCAGATATCATCACCTCTAAACAAGACTACGGCTGGGGTTTATTTGTATGCAGCGTTGGTTGACAATTTGCTCAATCACCGCTTGCTGCGGCGGCTGCCGGTACTGCTAGAAATTTTGTTATTGTTGGGGATAGGCCCGCTTACTTCTTGGGTTCTGTACAAGCGAGGTGTTAAAGAAAGAATTGCGATCGCTCTCGGTTTACCTGTAGTTTGGATAGCGGCTGCTGCTGTGCTATTTGGCTTCTATTTTTGGTGGATTCCCATTGCAGCACCTATCGGCACCCTCATTTTATCTGGCACTGCTTTGCAACTGCGGGAACAGTATGAAAAACAGCAGTTGATGAGGTTATTTGAAAAGCACGTCGCTCCCGAAACTGCTCAGCTTATTTGGGAACGCAAAGCTGAGATATTTGAACAGGGAGAACTCGAACCTCAAGAACTTACCGCAACTGTGCTGTTCATGGATATTCGCAGTTTTACTTCGATTTCCGAAAAAATGCCGCCGCGAGATTTGCTCAACTGGCTGAACAATTATTTGGAAGCGATGACCGACTGTATTATGGATCACGGCGGCGTTGTAGATAAATACATCGGCGATGCAATTATGGCAGTTTTTGGAGTGCCTTTTTGCCATACTGAATATTCAGAAATTCAACAAGATGCTTTGAATGCAGTTGCGGCTTGCATCGCCATGCACGAAAAGCTGCACGAAATTAATCAGCAGCTTAGAATTGACCGCAAACCTTTAATTAAGTTTGGCATCGGTTTGCATACCGGACAGTTAGTTGCCGGCAGCGTCGGGGGTTCCCGGCGTTTGAATTATTCTGTGATCGGCGATGCTGTCAATGTTGCTGCTAGATTGGAAGCGATGAATAAGGAAATTGTTTCGGATAGTCCTTTTAATTTGTTAGTGACGGGCAGGACTTTTGCTTATGTACGCGATCGCTACGAAGGACAAAAGGTAGGATCGATTCAATTGCGTGGGAAAAAAGAAGAAACTGTGGTTTATGCTATTTTGGGGGAAAAGCAATAGTCATTGGGCATGGGGCATGGGGCATGGGGCATGGGGCCGAAGAGCATTGGGCATTGG
>JAUBOH010000161.1:0-13511 GCA_036700145.1 Microcoleus occultus BM001215366 | reverse complement strand
ACGGAGACTAACTTAGTAGATGCACCCTGATTAAATAACTCCCGACCAATTTTGGCCGGGTTTTTTTTGGCGATCCTCTGCGAGGGCTTCGCCAACGAACTTGCGCCACAAATTATCACAAATTTTGCAAAACTGTCCCGAATCTGGTGCTGTCGGGCCGGAGATTAAATTAGTAGATGCACCCTGATTAAATAACTCCCGACCAATTTTGGTCTGGGGTTTTTTTTGTAGAACTTACGTATAACAACAGGTAGCGACAGTTTGAGGGCCCGCGCGGGTCGAGAAACCCGGTTTCTAGGAGTTTGCAGAAATCTAGGAAGAAACTGGGTTTCTGAAACGATCGATTTTCCGAAACAGTCCTGAAGAAGGTGCTGTTGAGCCGGAGATTAAATTAGTAGATGCACCCTGATTAATAAACCCCAGCCAATTTTGGCCGGGGTTTTTTTTAGCTCAAAAACTCGATTAACAAATTAGACTAAAGCGCCTCAAAAGACTGCACCTCAAGAACCGGGCCGATCATCGCAAAAGTCATCACATCCTTGCGGACTTCACCTTTAACGCTGACTTTCAAACCAGCTTTTTTCAACTCAGAAGGAGCATCCTTAAGTTCGTAAGTTTCCCCATCTTCGCCAACCAAAGCCCAAGTGCCCGGGCCAAATCCTTTGCGTTCGATTACACCTTTGACAGTTATACTCATGCAGACTGCACCTCTGTTTTAATTGCTAAACGCGCCAGTCCGAAACACAGTAAAGCATTGACAATCAAGAATGATTGTGCTACCAAACCAGTCCCCAATCCCCAGACTGCGGGAGACACAAAAGCATTCACACCTAAACAGCTAGCAAAGCCGATCGAAATGGCGATCGCGATCCACTTCCACTGTTGATGTCCCAACAGCAAAGCAATCAAAATCCCCGGAATCAAAACGCTCGCAAACAACGGATTCAGCATACTGCTGCCGTTAATTGCGCCGCCAAGTTCGGGAATAGAACTGCCCATCAGCCGCATCGGCCACTGCGGCAGGTCAAATACAAACAGATTTCGCAGCCCGAAAAACCCAGAACTGCCAGCAATCAAGCCGCCGGAAAAGCCCCAAGTCCACGCAAAGGGGAAATAATTCCGCATAAAGAAAGCCAGCAGATAGGAACCGAGCACCATTGCAATTTTAGGCAACAGGGCGACTGCGCCGCCGTCGATCCAGAAACGGGGACTCAGATAGCCGTTGTCGCGCAACCAGCGGAAGAAGTCGCGGAAGTTGATTTGTCCGCGCTGGGCTAGCTGAACTGCTGCGCCTGCGTCCAGGTGTCCCGAACCAAAATGGTTTAAGGGGTCTTCAGTGACATTTCGGGCGGACTGCAAGAGTACGCTGCGAATTTCGTCAGGTTCGGTAATCCCGGAGGCTTTCACCAGGGCTGCAACGGCGGCAACGTGGGGAGATGCCATGCTGGTGCCTTGGTAGCCTTCAAAAATTTCTGTACCGGTTTCTGGGTCGATCGTACTTTGCAGAATTTTGCCCATTTCCGAACCGCCGGGGGCTGCAATGTCAACCCCGGCGCCGAAATTGGAATAACCTGCTTTTTCGTCGTCGGGGCCGAGGGCGGAAACGCCGATGACGTGGGGATAGCGGGCGGGATAGGAAGCGGAACTGTCGCCGGAGTTGCCGGCGGCTGCGATGATGACAACGCCTTTAGAGTGGGCGTAGTCGATCGCTTCTTCCATTAATTGACTTTCGCCGCCGCCGCCGAGACTCATATTGATGACATCTGCGCCGTTGTCAGCAGCAAATTTAATTGCTTCGGCAATGTCGGAAACCGTGCCGCCGCCGCTGCCGCTTAACACTTTCAGCGGCATTAAAGCTGCTTCGTAAGCGATGCCTGCGACGCCGTAATTGTTGTTAGTTGATTGGGCGACAGTACCTGCGACGTGAGTGCCGTGGCCGTTGTCATCGTAGGCTTCGGCGCGATCGTTTACAAAGTCGTAGCCCGGTACAAATTTGGTTTCTTTTAAGTCGGCGACAGGAGTAATGCCCGTGTCAATTATCGCTACTGTTGTGCCGCTGCCTTTTGTTTCGTTCCAGGCAGATTCTACGTTGATACTTCGCAGATTCCACTGCTTGGTATACATGGGGTCGTTGGGAATCTCGAAGGCGCTGTAGACGTAGTTTGGTTCAATGTATTCGGTATCTTTAGCCAAATTAGATTTTTTCAGGGCATTTAGCAAAGCGCGATCGCCCTTGACAACATACACATTATCTGATGCTGAGAATTCGCTGTTGAGCTGCGGTGCGATTTGGTACTGCTGGGCGAGAGCCTCTACTTGCTTGGCGATCTCGGCATTACCAACATCTTCGCGGAAATCCAGCACGATCGAGTCGTAGGTGCCTTGAGTAGCAAGTCCTGGGAAATTAGAAATCGCCCAGCCGAGCCCGATTAAAAATAAGCACAGAAGGAAAAACTTTTTCATGGCCGATCGTCCGTTTAGGGAAGGCTTGTACACCACAATAACCCAATTTTTACCGCCAGCGCCAGTTTTACGGGCGGCGGCTTGTAAATATCTCGCACGCGGGCGTTTGGTAGTTTTCGGCGGCGGCTGTTGCTCGATCGAAAATTGCTGTAGTTTCTAGTTTAAATTGCCGAGGAAGTTTGAGAAGTTGAATCAATTGTATCATTAGAGCAGATGGCAAACAAAACCGGGAGTATTTTCAACAAGGATATTGCATGGAAAGAGGTTTAATGTGGCTGCCGCTGCTGGCAATTTTTATTTCTTTGGCTTGGGCTGGATGGAACGAGTATCAAAAGCTGGAAGCGTATCGCATCTGGGCCGAACAATTCACTAAAGCAAAGTACGATATTTATGCTGTACTCGGTCAGCAAGAAGACATTTTAACTTGGGGAAAACCTACTCGCAGCGGGCCTGTGAATTTGCAAACTTTTTCTTTAAAAGACGTGCAGTCGCTGAGGTTGTTAGTTAACGGCGCTGCGGTAGATTTAGAGTCGCCGCCGAGTTCTGGAAGTGCGATCGCCATCGAATTTTTGTTAAAAGATGCTGCGGCGGTGCAGGTTCCTTTTACAGAGATTCCTCTGGCGACTAAATGGGGAAAGTATTTGCAGCAAGAATTGCAGCGCTTTAGTAGGTAAAAGCACGATCGCGGTGGGGGAGCGTATGAGATATGAATTCTGCTGCTTTAAGTTACAAAACTCTGTCAAGCTGGTAGTAGAAATAGAACGGGCGCAACAAATCCTTTGAGCAGCCATCTATAGGGGTAAGTGGCGCACCAGCACCGACACGTGAGTTCTTGCAGTAGGGGTTGTGTCCCCCTGCCTAGCCCGATCGTGCTGGTGCGCACCATACAGTTCAAGTTCTTGGTAAGCGCGTCCTAAAACAGCTAAATTGCCAGCCCCCAAACCTGCAGAATGCAAACACAAGATTTTTTACAGCGCTATCAACAGGGAGAGCGCAACTTTGCTCACATTGACCTCAGCGGCGCTAGTTTAAGCGGTGTCAACCTGCGAGAAATAGACTTAACTGGTGCTAACTTGACCGGTGCGAATTTGAGCTGGTCTTTTTTGAGCAATGCTAAGTTAATTGGCGCTTGTTTGCGCCGCGCGGATCTCCGCAGTGCGGGGATGGCTGGGGCGAATCTGAGAGAAGCAAATTTGAGCGGAGCCAATCTTGCGAAAGCGGATTTGCGCCTGGGTTGTTTGGAAGGAGCAGAGCTCAATTGGGCCGCGCTCCCAGAAGCGGATTTGGGCGGTGCTAATCTTCAAGGAGTTAAATCTGACCAAATTAATTTGGCCGGGGCTAAACTCGACGGCGCGAAGTTGATGGGGGCCCAATTGATGGAGGCGAATCTGAACCGCGCCAGTCTTGTCGGTGCTGATTTAACGGGTGCTAATTTGCGGGAAGCGCATTTGGTGGAAGCGAATTTGCGATCGGCAAATCTGGGGGGTGCAAATTTGATTGAAGCTGACCTCAACGGCGCTCAAATGCGATCGGCAAATCTGGCGGGCGCTGACTTGCACCGAGCTGTGCTGGCGGGTGCAGATTTGACTGAGGCGGTGCTGGATAACGCTGATTTGAGTCGAGCTAATTTGGCGGGTTCTTATCTGTTGAAAGCGAGTTTTAAGAAGGCACTTTTGCTGCGAGCTAACTTACAAGAAGTGTATTTGCTGCGGGCGGACTTGAGCGAAGCTAATTTGCGTAGTGCCGATCTGCGGAAAGCTGATTTGAGCGGCGCTTATTTGATGGATTCTCAGTTGGGTGAGGCGGATTTAAGAGAAGCTTGTTTGAGCGAGTGCCGTTTGATTCGGACGAATTTGGATGGGGCGCAGCTTACTGGTTGCTGCATTCAAAATTGGCAAGTTCAAGATGTCGATATGTCGAAAGTTGACTGTCGCTATGTTTTTAATCAGTTTGATTATACTGCGAAAGTTGCGGCAAATCGCTTTCCGGTAGATCGCGATTTTGAGTTGGGGGAATTGGGGCGGCAACAGCAAGAGGAAAGTTCTATTGTGGAGGTATGTTTTGCTGAATTTCCGAATTGGGAGGCTTTGGTTTTTACGGTGCGTCGGGTGGAGTTGGAAAGCCGCGATCTCAAGTTGAACGTTCAATTTTTTGAGTCTGCTGGAGAACAAAATTTACTGCGGCTGAGCGCTAACCGTTTGGTGAACGGCAAGATTTTGGGCGATCGCATTTTGGCGCTTTATCCAGATATGTTGGAAAAGGTTTTAGCCAAGGGTGCTGAAATTTTGAGTTTGCTCGACTTGGCTGTTGGCGATAAGGCTTCACAGGAGGAGTCAGCAACACCGCAGCCGGCGATGCCGGGCCACAATGAGGTGTTGCTCAGAAGACAGGAAATCTACCAGCGAATGGTGCGCCAAATTTCGTTTATTTTGATGTCTCAGACGCCGGATAAATTCACCGAAAGCGTGCAGCGGCTGTTGGATTATTTGAAGCAGCAAGGTATCCCGACTATTCAGATTCAAAAGAAAGTCATCTGTCAGGCGATCGTGCAGCGGGCCAAGCAAGACGCGGGTTTTCGGGAACAGTTGCTTTTGTGGGAAAAAACGGCGCCCGATCGCGTTCGGTGTTCGATGATGGGGGAAGCGGTGCGGTTGGCGATCGCCCTTTTGTGGGAATGAATACACACAAAATCTTACCCCCATTAAAAATCCTCCAACCGGATCTCGATTTAACTTTGCGGTTTGTTAGAATATAGTTCAGTGTCCTGCTTCAAAAGCTCACACAACTCATCCAAGCTTTCCTGACGCTGTTCAATCAGCTTTTTACCTCGCTCCTCTAGGTACTGAATATTACTGGGACTTGCGTTGTCCATTTGATCGTGACCATTATCGCTACTCAATGGAGTTTGAAAACGATAGTAGTTTCTGTTCTCTCCTTTAGTCACCATTAGCTGATTGAGTTGATATGCAACAGATTCGCTTTGACCATCTAGAACAACGTTAAGTAAGGGAAGTGCCCATTTAGCTTGTCCCCAATTTTTAACGTCTCTATACTTATATTGCTTAGTTAGTGAGCCGGTACCCAAAGAAACAACAAGGGTATCATTACGTTGTAGTTCTTCAGCATTTTTCTGCTTTCTCTTGTAAGAAATCATCGCCTCCATCATTGCGAGTGAGGAAGGATTATTTGCAAAAATTCCGCCGTCTACCAAAGCGTAATATCCCTCATCGGTATGATGTGCTGTTTCGAGTTGGTAGGGTGGAAAGAATGTCGGTGCAGCAGAAGTTGCCATTGCTGCCTCAAACATTTTGAATCCCCTACATATTTTGCGGCTATCGAGACTATCTGGTTGCTCTGCGTACCGATTGCTTGTAAAAAAAATTGGTGCTCTCAGTTCGATATCATAGCTCGTGATGAAAATTTCTCGTAATGCATCTTCAACCTTAGCTTCACCTAGAAGTTCCTTTAAAACTTCTTGCTTACCTTGTGGGTTGTGCTTGGGTTGTAGCAAATCATCAAGATCCCCTGGAATATACTCATTAAAAATCTTTTGTCCATATTTGTGATAGAAATTTACAAGTTCGGCCGCTGTATACTCTGGCTCATTATTGATGTTAGAGTCTGAGTTGCGTTTAGTTAAACCCAGTGCTAAAATTCCTCCTGTTGAAGTGCCTGCAATAAAATCAAACATTGTTGCTATGCGTTTTCCTGTGCGTTCTTCAATGTAGTTGAGAACGATCGCAGGAATGATACCCCGAATACCACCACCATCAATTGAGAGAATTCTTCTTTTGAATTTAGTACCCATACGACGTACTCCTTGAGATATTGCTTAAATGGTCAACGAAACTGATTCTAAGAACTGGTTGCTCCGGCGCAAACTATCCTTGAGACCAAAGCAAATCTATCTACCATCAACATAGGTCATCATCCGGATAAGCGCAGCAGATATCAAAGAAGGCGATTATTTCTGTTTACCAGTCTTGGCTGTTGAGCCGGCGGCCCGCTAAGGCCCGCACTTGCTCGTCTGCGTCGGAAACTGCAAGCGATCGCACCAGCGGCAGAGTTCCAGGATTTTCGGGATAATGTTCGATAATTGCTTCGAGTGCTGTAAATCGGGGATTGTAAGCAAAAGAACCGGTTCGATCGTAGGGGTCACTAAGAGCTCGATCGCGCAAAAACTCAAACATTCCCGGTTCGTCCTTCCATCCCCGCATTAACTCTACCAGGGCGATCGCCCGCACCTGGGAATCATCATCGTGTCCGGCCCTAATTTTCAGCCACTCAAAAGTTTGAGACTGATTTGTCCGCCCCCGAGCCAACTTTTGCAAAGCGATTTGCCTGACGGCGGAACTCTCATCGCCCTCTGCTTTAGCCTCCAGCATCCGCCAAGTTTCAGCACCCGAAGGCCAATTGCGAGCGAGGGAGAGCACCGCAGTTTCGCGCACCAGCGCCTCCGGAGAATCAAGCTGAATTTTCAACCACGGCAAGGTTTCCGGCTCCATAGGCCATCCCCGCGCTATTTCTCGCACCAGCACGCTCAGCAGTTGAGAATCCCGCTCCGACTCGGCCAATTTTTTGAGAAAAGGCAGCGTCTCGCCCCGGTGCCGCCAGCCTCTTGCTATCTGTTCCACGGCTGTTTCTCGGACGTTCAAGTGTCTGTCGGACTCGGCGAGATTTTTCAACCAGCCAAAGACTTCCACACCCGCTGACGGGAGTGTGGCTGCGGCTGCTACTACTACTTGCCGCACAGTCCAATAATCGTCTGAGGCAGCAATTTTTTGCAGCAAAGGCAATGTTTCTGGGCTGTCTGGCCAACCGGAGGCGATCTGTTGCAGGGCGATTTCGCGCAGTTCGGCGTCGCGATCGCCCGTAGCTATATTTTTCAAAAAAGCCAGAGTTTCGGGGTTAGAAGGCCAGCCAGAGGCAATTCCTTGGACTGCCGCCTGCCGGACGGTCGAACTCGCGTCGCACTCGGCGAGACTTTTGAGCAGCGGGTAAATGTCTGGTTCGCCCGGCCCCTTTCGTGAGGCCAATTCTTCGATCGCCGCTGTCCGCACTTCTTCGCTGCTGTCGGATTCGGCTAGGGTTAAGAGCAGCAGACAAACGTCGGCCTCGGCCCCCCAGCGTGCCGCCAACTCCCGCACCGCTACTGTTCGCAGGGTAGAACTTCCTGTCTGGGCAAGGTTTTGGAGCAGGGACGCCGTGCCTAAAACGCTGTGCCAACCTCTGGCTATTTCTTGCCACGCACAGACTCGCACTCCCAAATTTTCGTCGGATTCGGCGGCGGTTCTCAGCAGCAGTAAGGTATCTGTGCGATCGCCCCAAAAGGAGGCTAACTCTTCCAATGCACAGGTGCGGACTGCGGGGCTGGGATCGGACTGAGCTAGGGCGGCCAGCAGCGGCAAGGTATCGTTCGTGTCGGCCCAACCTGAAGCCATTTCTCGGATTGCGGCCGATCGCACTGCCCAGCTTCGATCGGATTTGGCGAGGTTTTTGAGCATCAGGTAAATGTCCGGCTCAAACGGCCAACCGCGGGCGATCGCTTTGACTGCTGTGGCCCGGACTTCGCCGCTGTCGCTGGAGTGAGCGAGTATTTTCAGCCAGGGCAGGGTTTGCGGGTCGTTTTTCCAAGTTTGGGCGATCGCCGCGATCGATCGAGAGCGAATTTGATAAGTTTCCTGCAATTCTTGAGCGCTTTGATAAAGAATCAAAAAAACCGTGCCGTATTGCGATAACTTTCTGAAAGCCTTTAACAGTTTTTTTTCGGTTTTTTTATTGACGCCATCTTTAACTTTTAACAGGCATTCCGCTGCTAAAAACAAATTAATAAATTTTTCTTCTTGACCGTTTTGAGCGGTCAGATATTCTATAATTTCGCTCGCTGTTTCTGGGTCGAGTTTTCCGGCAATTTCTTTGAGGACTTCGTGCCAAGATTCATCCCGCCAGTGCCGATCGAAAACTTGTGTTTTGAGTTCTGCCCAAGTCAGTTGACCAGTTTTGAGTTGTGCGTCGATTAACTCTGCCGCTGTCTGGGGATTATTTTCGGAAACAATTTTTTTTAACAACATCTCGATATCCTGCCCCTGGAGTTTGTTTGCATTGAAAATCCTCGCATCAGCGCCGGTATTAGTTTAGAGCCTGTAGTAGGTCGCCGCTCGACTCTATTTTATACGAAAACTACTTTCTCGCTCAGCGCCCCAATGCAAAATCCGCCACCACCCACAGGAATGTTAGGTGTTGGCGGAAAACTCACGAACAATTAAGCTGCGAAATCTAGCTGAGGGCGACTTGGACGCGATCGCCTGCAACCCGAACCGTAAAAGTCGGAATTTTTACCGTTTCATCGTCCAAACACTGGCCCGTAGCCAAGCTAAAATTCTGCTTGTAAATCGGAGAAGCAACTTTCAGAGTCCCGTTGCGATCGCCCACAAGTCCCCGAGACAACACAAAAGCCTTGCTAAACGGGTCGTAATTGCTGAGCGCATAAACTTCATCCCCGTTTCCCACTCGAAAAATCGCCACTTGTTCGCCTGCTACTAAAGCGCAAACACCCGTATTCGGGGCGATCGCATCGAGAGAGCACACATCTACCCAAGTTGTGACAGTCTCGCAAACCGATAATGATTGAACCATTTTATTTTCCTGTTAATTTACTTCAATATCGTGGGAGGGTAGGCACGGGGGCACTACCCCTACTTTTGATCTCGTTCCCATGCTCTGCCTGGGAACGAGGTTAACACCTGTAGGGGCAATCCCCCCGTGGTTGCCCTCGTCGCTGGGGAGGAGTTATTCCGAAACTCCAGCCAGAGCCTTTTCCTGTTCGCTAGCGGGTCGAGTTTGTCCCCGTTCCGAAACACGAACAATATTCGGATCTGGCAAATCGGAATTTACGAAATGCTGGAATCGCTGTACTTTTTGCGGGTCTTCAATCGTCGTTTTCCACTCGCATTGATAAGTATTTACCAAGTGTTCCATCTGCGCTTCCAACTCAGCACAAATGCCGAGAGAATCTTCAATAATCACCTGCTTCAAGTATTCAATCCCGCCCTCAAGTTTATTAAACCAAGTAGCGGTGCGTTCCAGGCGATCGGCGGTGCGGATGTAGAAAACCAAGAAGCGATCGACATACTTGATCAAAGTTTCCTTATCGATATCAGACGCCAGCAAAACCGCGTGCTGCGGCTTCATCCCGCCGTTGCCGCACACGTACAAATTCCAGCCGTTTTCAGTCGCAATAATTCCAAAATCCTTACTTTGAGCTTCCGCGCATTCGCGAGTACAGCCAGACACAGCAGACTTGAACTTGTGAGGAGCACGCAAACCGCGATAGCGCAACTCAACTTCGATCGCCAAACTCGTCGAATCCTGCACCCCAAAGCGACACCAAGTGCTACCAACACAAGATTTTACAGTACGCAGAGCCTTACCGTAAGCGTGTCCCGACTCAAATCCCGCATCAATCAACCGGCGCCAAATATGCGGCAACTGATCCACGCGAGCTCCAAACAAATCGATCCGCTGCCCGCCAGTAATCTTAGTATAAAGCCCAAAATCCCTGGCAACTTCCCCCAAAACAATCAACTTATCCGGCGTAATTTCTCCACCAGGTACTCGCGGCACCACCGAATAAGTACCGTCGCGCTGAATGTTTGCCAAAAAGTTATCGTTCGTATCTTGCAAACCGACGTGAGACTTCTCTAAAATATGGTCGTTCCAAGTAGAAGCCAGCATCGAAGCAACAGCAGGCTTGCAAATTTCGCAGCCCTTACCTTTCCCGTGTCTTTCAATCAACTCCTCAAAGGTTTTAATCTCTTGAGAACGCACCAAATGGTACAATTCTTGGCGGGAATATTCAAAATGTTCGCAGAGGTGATTTTTGACAGTAAACCCGGCTTTCTTCATCTCCGACTTGAAGATATCCGTCACCAAAGGCACGCAGCCGCCGCAGCCCATACCAGCTTGGGTACATTTTTTGACGCTGGGAACATCGGTTAAATTGCGATCGCGAATCGCCTCACAAATCTGCCCTTTGCTAACATTATTGCAAGAACAAATTTGAGCCGAATCCGGCAAACTGTCCACACCAAAGCCCGCAGGTGCTCCGCCTTCTCGCGGTGGCATCAACAAATCTTCAGGATGCGGCGGCAAAGCAATTTCATTTTGCATGAATTGCAGCAAAGTGCCGTAAGCAGAAGCATCTCCGACCAGGATTCCGCCTAAAATTCGGCTGCCGTCTTGATTTAAAACTAATTTTTTGTAGATGCCTTGGAAGGTGTCAGCAACAGCAATTTCTTTAGCATCAGGAGACTTGGCAAAAGCATCACCAAAACTAGCAACATCCACTCCCAAAAGTTTTAGTTTCGAGGACATATCCGCACCTGCAAAAGTGCTAGTGCAGGCATCTTGGCTGCCATCCGCTACACTGCTCAAAATATCTGCTGCTACGCTGGCCATTGTATATCCGGGCGCAACTAAGCCGTAGATCCGATTTTGATAAAGCGCGCATTCCCCGATCGCATAAATGTCAGGATCGGAAGTTTGGCAGTTATCATTAATCGCAATGCCGCCGCGTTCCCCTACTTCTATACCGCAACTTCTGGCAATTTCGTCGCGCGGGCGAATCCCAGCCGAAAACACAATCATATCTGTTGCCAATTCCGAACCGTCAGCAAATAGCATTTTAGTAACTTTGCCATCTTCGCTAACAATTTCTGTGGTAGATTTGCTGGTGTGAACCGAAACCCCCAACTCTTCTATTTTGCTGCACAGAATCGCGCCGCCAACCTCGTCAACTTGCAAGGGCATCAGGCGCGGTGCAAACTCAACCACGTGAGTTTTCAAGCCCATATTTTGGAGAGCGTTGGCGCATTCTAAACCCAACAAACCGCCGCCGATTACTACACCGACTCGGCAATTTTTAGCGTGTTCTGACATCGCCTCCAAGTCGTCAATTGTCCGGTAAACGAAAGTGCCGGTAGTATCTTTGCCTTTGATCGGCGGTACAAATGGATAGGAACCGGTGGCGAGGACAATTTTGTCGTAGGGAACCTCTAAACCGTTGGCTGAAGAGACTGTTTTTTGTTCCCGATTGATGGCTACTGCTTTGTCGCCGATGTGAATCTGAATGCCGTTTTCTTGATAAAATCCCGGTGCAACTAGAGATAAATCTCCGGCTGTTTTGCCTGAGAAAAATCCGCTGAGGTTTACGCGATCGTAAGCAACGCGCGGTTCTTCACAAAAAGTAATTAAATTCCAGCGTTTGGCAGCATCCGAGCTCACCATTAACTCTAGGAACTTGTGACCTACCATGCCATTGCCGATTACAATGAGGTTTTTTTTGGCTGTCATAGAAAATCTCTTTTATCCTGTTTATCAGTCGTTGACTTTATTAATATAAGACTTTTTTGTAAAGTTTTGTATGTATAGATACAAAAAATTAATTTTTATGCAATTGTTGAATGCTCCCGATTGCATTTGTGCATGATGTGTGGTGACAGTTGACAGTTGACAGTTGACAGTTGACAGTTTGATAATTGACAGCGCCGGAGATTGTTCGGTAAATATCCACTGTCCCTCTGTCCACTGTCAATTGTCCGCTGTCAACTGTCAATTGTCCATTGTTCACTGTCAATTGTCAACTGTCATTGAGTTTTTGTTTGGTTGTTTTGATGATACTGGTTAGTAGTTTTAGGAGTTCTTTTAGGTCGTTTAAGATTGATTCGCTTTCTTTTGGGGTGAGATAATCGGTTTCTCGAAGTAGCAATATCCAGTATTCTGTTTCGTTGGCTTCTTTGAGGGCGATCGCTAGTTTATGAATAAAATCGCCTTTGCTTTCGGCTTGTTCTGCTTCTCTAACTAATGCACCGATAGCTGTTCCAGATCGTAGTAGTTGTTTTGATAATACATATTGTTTTTTATTTATAAATAAATATTTATAGAGGTTTACAATTCGGACGGCAAAGGCAAAAGATTTATTTTTGAGGGGGGAGTTATCAGTCATTGATAGTTAATAGTTGATAGTTGATAGCGTCGGAGATTGTTAGCTAAATATCCACTGTCTACTGTCCCGTGTCCACTGTCTAGTTTCCCGTGTCCACGGTCCTCTGTCAACTGTCCACTGTCAACTGTCCACTGTCCGCTGTCCGCTGTCAACTGTCAACTGTCAACTGTCAACTGTTTAAGCTCCCATGCCCGAATACTGCTTCAAACCCTGCCGCCAAAGCCAGCGATTCCACACAAAAAACACCGCACCCCAACCCAGCATCACCAACAAACCGCGGCCTACATCCACGGGCAATCCTATCAAGATTGAAGCGGGAAAATGAATTAAATAAGGAAACGGCGTCCACAAAACTACTTCGCGCACGGGTGCGGGAAACACTTCTAGCGGCGCGATAAGTCCCGATAAAAACAGGTAAATTAAAAACCAGAATTGCTCGATCGCACTTGCCCTCTCGATCCAAAAAGCAAACAGCGCAAACGTATACTGAATCAGGAACCGCAGACAAAAAGCCAATGAAATTACCAGCAAAAACAGCAAAAATCTGCCAAAACTAGGCAGCCAAAAAGACTGCGGGTAAAGTGCAAAAAACAGCAGCACCAATCCGAATACAAACGGTAGCCTTGCAAACCTTTCGGAAACGTGAGATACAAAGTGATGCCATACAGGATCGAGAGGCTGCAACAATTTATTAGATAACCTACCTTCCACTACTTCCTTTTCAAATTCCCAAATCACCCAAACGACATTAGTTTGCCGCACAATGAAAGCTGCTAAAAAATAACGGGCAAAGTCGATCGAATTCAGCCCGAATTGCCCAGTGTCGGCCGCCTGCATCCACACGCCCATCAAGATAAACGGCAAAGCTCCCGACAGCACCCATAAAACCAATTCTGCTCGATATTCTAGCATATAAGCGTAGTAGGTAATTAGCAAAGTTTTAGCAATTCTGATATTTTTTTTCATATTTATTTTAGATTTTTTTGTGTGAAAATTTGCCCCTTGATCCCCCCTAACCCCCCTTAAGAAGGGGGGGACTGGAAAC
>JAUBOH010000160.1:0-13523 GCA_036700145.1 Microcoleus occultus BM001215366 | reverse complement strand
TGGTGGATAATACGCCAGAGGAGATTAATGACTTGGTACTGGAAATGCTCGATCGGCTAGAAGGAAAATTTCAGTATACAGAAAGGGACGAAGCTCTACAGCAACAGTGTAATTCTTTGCCAACACCTTATGGGCCGAGTGCTTTCAATAGCCGGATGGGACGCTCTTTCCTGCAAAAGTATGGCAATTTAGGACTGACGCAAACAAGCAGTTGATGCCCGGGCGATCAATCGGCCGGGCGATCGACGAGATATGTTAGATATACGGAGATCGAGCAAGCAGCCCCTTTTAACCTCAGCGTTCCTACACCGCAACCGCTGTATATTTGACTATTTGGAGGCAAATGATTGTATGGTCGATCGCCTGTAGTGGTCTTCGTTAGTTGATTTTTGGGGTCAAATTTATTGTCAGTGCGATCGCCTGGGACTTGCCACTGATGGCTAGTCTACAATGCCGGTTGTGTGGGAACATCCTGAGAGGGGTTGAGGTCTGGTATTTTCGTGGGAGGCAATGGCTTGAGTTCCTTGGGGGCGATCGGGCAAAACTTACTCGAAATTGTGATATGCTTCTGAAAATCCATTTTGGAAGTAAGTTGTCTTTGGCGACTGGAAGTTGCAGCAATTCGGTTGGGTGATGTTTCTGGCGATCGTCCATGAGTTTGAGACAATAAAGCTCAATATCAAGCACAATATAGACAGATATTGCAGACAAGCTAGAGCGACAGCCATCTTTCAAATTTACATTTTTGTTGGCAAATTTTAGATAAGGAGTAATTTGAATGGGTTTAATCAGAGCAGGAGTGCCAACCGAGCTAGCAATAGCTTTGAAAGATGCCTACAATTTGCAAGGCTTTATTGAAACTGGCACTAACTACGGTGGAACGGCATTGTGGGCTGCACAGTATTTTCAAAAAGTTATAACAATCGAAGCAGCTAAAGCAATACATGAGGCAGTAGTAAAGAACTACGGGCACTTAAAAAATATAGAATTCGTATTGGGAAACTCCAAGGAGCAGCTTGAAGCAATTGTACCAACACTCAAGGAACCTTGTATTTTTTGGCTAGACGCTCACTGGAGCGGGGGAGTAACCTATGGCGAAGCTGATGAGTGTCCGCTACTGGAAGAGTTGCAAATTATCAACGATTCTGAATTCGATCACTTTATTTTAATAGATGATGCACGGCTTTTTTTATGTCCGCCCCCACGTCCTCACCGTATAGAGGAGTGGCCGACTATTGATGCTGTTACCAGTTTGTTGAATTCTGGAAAAAGTCGGTATACCGTGATAGTTGAGGATGTGATAGTTTCTGTTCCCGAAAAAGCCAAATTAGTCGTGGCTCAGTACAGTCAGGCAGTTAGCACGAAAGCATGGGAAGATGAAGTGCGATCGCTCCACCAGCCAGCACCTGCATTGCCTGAAAAACAGGCAAAATCTCGACCTGCAGCCAAGACAACTTTGCATAGCGGCGAGTTGCTGTGTATCGAAAGATTCATTGCATCTGGTCAAGTAGTTTTTGATGTAGGTGCGAATGTTGGCAGTTGGAGTGAGGAAGTATTTAATCAATTTCCTGATACAGAAATCCACCTGTTTGAACCAGTTCCTAAAATTTACAAAAGTCTTTTACAAAATTTAGCGGACGGAATTGGTGATAGTCAAATTATTCCCAATAACTATGCGGCAGGAAAACAAGAAGAATCCAAGCAATTTGCTTATTACCAAGACTCTCCCGAATGGAGTACATTTCACCGGAGGTTGCAGGCGGAAAAGGAATATGGTATTAAAGAACCTCAAATTATAAATGTTTTGACAACTACTATAGATAACTACTGTCGAAGACAAGAAATTAACAGAATTAATTTTTTAAAGATCGATGTGGAAGGTGGGGAGTTAAATGTACTAGAGGGAGCCAATAATTTATTGTGTCAGGGTAAAATTGATTATATTCAATTTGAATATGGTGGTACTTATATAGACTCGAAAACAACTCTCCAACAAGTTTTTGAATATTTTCAAAATTTGCGGTATGCAATATTTAAAATTCTACCAGATGGATTAGAGTATTTGCCTACTTTTCAGCCAGATTATGAAAACTATCAGTGGAGCATTTTCTTAGCAGTAAACGAACGTTTTCGATCGACTGTTTTGGGTGAAGCACCCCAAATGCTGGATTTACAGCAACTTTGTATGCAGCATTCCATCGTTCCGCGCGGTGTTGTTCACGTTGGAGCCCACGAAGGTCATGAAACTGGATTGTACCAAGCAATGGGCGTGGAAAGGGTATTGTATATCGAAGCTAACCCAGAAGTGTTTGCAAGATTGCAGCTCAGAATAGCGGAATTCCGCAACGTGCAAGCGGTTAATTGTGCTGCGAGCGATCGAAACGGGACGGTGAACTTGCACGTCACTTCAATGGATCAAAGCAGTTCGATTTTGCCGTTAAAGCGTCATGCAGAGATTTATCCCACCATTCAGGAAACTCACCAAGTAACAGTAGAATCAAAAACTCTAGATACCCTGCTGCAAGAACTGGAACTGGAACCTGCGGATTTTAATATCATCAACCTAGATATCCAAGGTGCAGAACTGTTGGCTTTGCAAGGAGCGACTAACTTACTGAAATATATAGAAGCAATTAACACAGAAGTAAATTACGAAGAACTGTACGAAGGCTGCGCGTTGATTGACCAACTTGACGAATTTTTGGATAATTACGGTTTCGATCGCGCTGCAACAACAACCCCGCTGCACCCATCTTGGGGGGATGCCTTTTATGTCAAAAAGCCAGCAGTGACTATATCGTCACTTGACATCAATCGATTTGGCAACCAGATATTTGAGTACGCTTTTATAAGAATCTACGCCAAACAGCATAACCTCCGGTACGAAACTCCGACTTGGATAGGACAATATCTATTTGGTCATCAAGATCCGCCGATTTCTCAGAAATTACCTGAAGTTCGAGAAGTTCGAGCTCAAGATGGAACATTCTCTGTTTGGTTTGCAGAAGCTCTCATCCCCAATTCGCCAACAATTTACAAAAATGTAGACTTTTCGGGTTACTGTCAGTACCACACAAAATATTACGCTCCCTACAAAGACTACGTGCGATCGCTATTTAAACCAGAGACAGAAGTTGAAACAAAAATGCAAGGCGCGATCGCTTGCTTGCGTTCTATAGGCAAAACAGTTGTAGGTTTGCACCTGCGTCGCGGGGACTACAGCCAGTTTAATACAGTACCTTTCTTGCCAGCACCTAGCGAATGGTACAAAGAGTGGCTCAGAGGTCTCTGGGAAAGGCTTGATGAACCCGTATTATTTATTGCTAGCGACGAAATTGAAAAAGTGATCGAAGATTTTGCTGAATATAGCCCGGTAACAGCCAAAGATTTAGGTGCAGATTTGGATGAAGCAGAGTTTTATCCAGATTTTTACATATTGAGCCAGTGCGATGTTGTTGCTATCTCGAATAGCAGTTTTTCCTTCGCAGCGTGTATGCTCAGCGAAACAGGTAAGTTCTTCTTCCGTCCTGACTGGTCAGCACAGAAACTAATCCCCTTCGATCCTTGGAATAGCGAGCCTCTTTTGTGGGAAAACCCGAAGAAATTAAACAGCGATGCCATACCAGAACAATTTAAACTCAGCGATGTAGAGCTGCTGCTAACCAATTATCACCTCAGCGATGAAGAGTTTGTGCAAGCAGCTTACCGCAAATATTTGCTCCGCTATCCAGATGAAGCAGGCAAACAGTGGTATATCAAACTCCTCGGGGACAAGAGGATTACGCGGAGAACAATTCTTGCCGGAATGCGACAATCAATAGAATTTCAGTACGTGTGGGAACCGATCGCCTCAGCTTCGGAAGAGGAAATTTACTGGCATTTGGCAGCTCAATGGGCAAAACAAGGCAAATGGGAGGAGGCGATCGCCATCTATCACCAGGCAATTCGGTCAAAATCAGACCTAGTGCTAGCCTACAGTCGTTGGGCAGACGATCTAGCCGCCCAGAACCAACCCGATGCACAGGTGGCTTTGAAAGCGACATTCTTCAAAGCCTTACTAAATCAACCCGACTCAGCCGAATTCTACGCTTGTTTAGGGAAACTCCTAGCAGCAAGGGGGAAGGCAGGTGAAGCTATACAGGCTTACCAAAAGTCGCTTTTAATTCAATCTGACTCCCCCGATTCAGGTCAAATTTACTTCGAGTTAGGGAAAGCGCAAGCACAGCAAAATCAACTTAATGAGGCAATTAGCTCCTACCATAAAGCTATTGGGCATCACCCAGAATGGGTACAAGTTTACTTCTATATCGGGCAAGCACTAGCACAGCAAAACAAACTGGATGAGGCAATTAGCTCATATCAAAAAGTTATTCAGCAGTATCCAGAATGGGCGGAAGTTTACTTATGTATGGGACAGGCAAAATCCCACCAGAACAAATTTGATGAAGCCATTGAATTTTACCAAAAATCTATCCAAATATATCCACAATATATCGGGGCTTATCTGCTATTGGGAGGCTTACTTCACGGAAAATCTAAGTTCGATGAAGCTATTTCGTGTTTCCAAGACCTCATCAATTTAGAACATCACAGGTTTGGTTCGATCGCCCAAACTTATATAGGCAGTATTCTCCAACAGCAAGGCAAACAGGAAGAAGCTAACTTGTATTTTCAAAAAGCACAGCCTGTTGCACCTCCGCAAGGGTGTTATAGCACAGTGCGGGAGTGGTCAATTGCATCTCAATTAAAGCAAACTAATTACATAGAACTCCACTCTCGCCATCGCTTTTCGCTCTGTGCACCGCCGCAAACAATAGATAGAGCTTTCTATCCGATATTGAATAGTTGGTGGAGTCAATTTGAGTCTCCCGCCACATTTGTAGTCACGATACCAGAGGGTCGGTATTGCGAGTACGGCTATAACACTGAAACTGCTGTGATCACCTCAGATAATCAGTTATTGCTAGATGTTTCTACCTGCCCTGGCATCCCCATAGATCGACATCCTATTTTCTCAGCAACCAATTTACCACTTGTTCAGCATATTGAGGGTACAGTCGCTGTTTTATCTGTAGATACGGGACTCATTTATTACCATTGGATGTTAGATTTACTTCCCAGGATAGGCTTGTTACAACAAAGTGGAATTGATCTGGGCAGTATTGACAAGTTTTTAATTAACGGTTACAGCTCACCTTTTCAAAAAGAAACTCTTGAGGTGTTGGGTATTCGCGCCAATCAAATTATAGAAACTAAGAATCATGCCCATATCAAAGCTAATAAATTAGTTGTTCCCTCTTATCCTGGTTTTCAGTGTTTCCCAACCAAATCGGCCTGCGATTTCCTCAGAAGTAACTTTCTTCCCCTAGCACTAAAGTCAAAATCAAGGCAGCTAAAGCGTATATATATCAGTCGGAATGCAGGAGCACAACGGAGAACAATTAATGAAGATGAAGTGTTAAATATTTTAAATGAGCGGGGTTTTACAAGAATATTCGCAGAGTCAATATCCTTTGCTGAACAAGTAGCATTGATGGCGAACGCTGAGGTTGTAGTCCTGATGCACGGTTCAGCAGTCAGTAACCTGGTTTTTTGCCAGCCGGGAACTAAAGTTATCGAAATTTTCTCGCCGCACCATGTCGTTCAAATTGGCGAACTGATTAGCCATTACCAGGGACTTGACTACTACTACTTGATAGGTTCAGGAATTGAATGTCCTCAATTGCGTCAACTCGTTTACGACAGAGATGGTTATGAAGATACACTTGTTAACATTGATTCCCTGAAAAATCTGCTAGAGCAGGCTGGAGTCGCTTAGAGCTAACAAAACAGAGTTTAATTTTATGATTCAGCAGAACGTCCCAACAACTACAGTCAAACGACAGCCGATCGCGATCGACAACGAGCCAAGCCTCACAAATCCCGTTTCTCAAATGGCTACCCAGGCACAGTGCAGTTCCGATGCGTTCCTGTATTGGTGCTATGAAACTCGCCTGCCGCACGCGCCAATCTTCCACCGCAAGCTGTGGGAATATGCGTACATTCTCCAAGCTTTGTCGGAAGCGGGAATGATGGCTCCCGGCAGGCGCGGACTCGGTTTTGGTGTTGGCAAAGAACCGCTAGTAGCGGTAATGGCCCAGCGGGGCTGCGAGATTGTCGCTACCGATCTCGATCTGGAAGAGGCTACCAAGCAGGGATGGGCGCCTAGCGGCCAATATGCAGCGACTATAGAAGCGCTTAACGATCGCGGCATTTGCCCGCCCGATCGCTTCGCCGCACTGGTAAACTACCGGATCGCAGATATGAATAAAATAGATCCGGATTTGGTCGGCTTCGATTTTGTCTATTCGTCTTGTGCTCTGGAACACGTCGGCTCGATCGAGTTGGGGCTGCGTTTCATCAAAAACAGCATTAACTGCTTGCGTCCGGGAGGCATAGCCGTACACACCACCGAATACAACGTTCTTTCTAATGAGGCAACGATCGACAACCAACCAACCGTACTGTTTAGACGACAGGACATCGATCGGCTGGCAGCAGATTTGGCAAGCCAGGGACACGAAATTGTCCTCAACTACAACGCCGGAAGCGGGCCATTCGATCGTCACATAGACGTACCGCCCTGGTCTGGAGTGCACTTAAAAATTCAGCTAGAGCAGTACGTTACAACCTCAATAGGGCTGATCGTCAAGAAAGCATCATAGTTTTTTGGTTAAATATGACCTAACGACAACGAGAGAAAATTATTGCAATGTTAAACGAAAAACTAAATTCTGCTTTTGGCGTTAATTTAGCCGGTCACGTAACCGGCGATTTTGGGCTGGCGGAAGCAGCCAGAGGCAATCTCAGAGCAATGGAAGCAGCTCGCATTCCGTTCAAAATTATGGATCTCAAAGTAGGCGGCCAGCCCAACTCAGATACCAGCTACACAAATTTTTCTGAGGACAACCCATATCCCATCAATATTGTCCAGACAAATCCCAATTGGGTCGAGCAGATTTTGGCGGGATACTTTCCCGGTATTGGCAGCGGATATTTTCAAGGTAAATACAATATCGGTGTCTGGCTGTGGGAACTGCCAGTGTTTCCTGCTGAGTGGCAGTGGGCTTTTGATTTATTTGATGAAATTTGGACGACCAGCAATTTCTGTGCAGAAGCTTTTGCAGCCGTTTCCCAAGTTCCTGCGATCAAGATTCCCGTCAGTCTGAATTTCCCCCAACCTTCACTGACGCGATCGCACCTCAAATTGCCAGAAGACAAATTTATTTTTCTTTTTATGTTTGACTTCGGCAGCTCGTTCGATCGCAAAAATCCATTTGCTACCGTCGAAGCCTTTAAACGAGCTTTTAGCAACTCTAATCAGGATGTCTTGCTTGTCCTCAAGTTTGCCAATGCACATTATTTTCCCGAAAAACGAGAGCAGCTCCAAGAATTGACCGAAGATTGGCCGTCTATTCGGTTTATCGAAGGACATTTGCCGAAAACAGAGATTCACGCTTTAGTTAACAGTTGCAACTGCTATGTTTCTTTGCACCGCGCCGAAGGCTTCGGACTCACAATGTCTGAAGCGATGTACTACGGCAAGCCAGTTATTGCTACAGCCTATTCGTCTAACATGGAATTTATGAATGTTGGCAATAGTTATCCTGTAAAATACGATCTAGTGACAACGGCAGAAGATTTCGGCCCTTACCCCAAAGGTAGTATTTGGGCCGAACCGGATATTGACCATGCTGCCACGCTGATGCAGTATGTTTTTAACAATTATGATGAAGCTCAGAAAGTGGGAACGAGAGCAGCAACAGAGATTAAGTCTTTACTGAGTCCCCAAACAGTAGGCAAAAAAATTAGAAATCGTTTGGAATTTATTATGAAAAGTAGGGATAATTCCCATGTGTCCAGCAGATACCTCGAACTTCAAGCAGAAAAAGAGTGGTTGGCATCCCAGGCTCTAGCTTGGAAACAAACAGCGCTGCAAATGCAAACAGAACTCAAATCGTTGCAATTGCAGCGGCGATAAGTTAAAGCAAATTTGCTGGCTGCTTTGGTGCTAGCTAAAGTAGCCAGTCGACTGACAAAAAGCCAAACACGCTCGCTCGCAGCGAGCGAGCGTGTTTCTCAGATTTCTTTGAATATCCGATATCAAGTACGACATTGATTATGTTAAATAAGACATTACATTCTGAGATCGGGATAAATTTTATCGGACACATCAGCGGTGAATATGGACTGGGTGAAGGTGGTAGAGCAACTCTGAGAGCGATCGAAGCCGCTGGCATTCCCTTCGCACTTAGGGATTTGAAAGTAGATTGGCACCGCAATTTAGATGCTACCTACACAAATTTTTCTGAAGAGAAACCATATCCAATTAACCTCGTTCATACCGTCCCAGAAGCTGGATTATTGAATAGAATTAGTTCGGAATATTTTCAAAATTGTTACAATATAGGATTCTGGGCTTGGGAACTGCCAATACTTCCCCCGGCCTGGCTGTACGGATTTTCTTTCTTTGACGAGATATGGACTTACAGCAATTACTGTGCTGAAGCGATCGCAGCCGTATCGCCGATTCCAGTGATTAAAGTTATGTCCAGTCTCGACCTTCCACAGCCGTCACTGAGCAGAGAAGCATTAAAGTTACCTAAAGATAAATTTATTTTTCTGTTCATGTTCGACTTTCACAGCACGATTGCTCGCAAAAATCCCTTGGCTGTGATTGAGGCTTTTAAACGAGCTTTTAGTAAATCTAATCAGGATGTTTTGCTCGTTCTCAAGTTTTCTAATGCCAGCTATTTTCCAGAAAAGCGAGAGCAACTTAAAGCCCTGGCTGAGGGTTGGCCTATTCACTTTATAGACGGGCATTTGCAGAAAGAAGAACTGCACGCCTTAATTGCTAATTGTGACTGCTACGTATCGCTGCATCGGGCAGAAGGTTTCGGTCTGACAATGGCAGAAGCGATGTATTACGGGAAGCCAGTAATTGCTACTGCCTACTCATCTAATATGGAATTTATGAATGTTGGCAATAGTTTTCTGGTAAAATATGACCTCGTGACGCTGACAGAAGATTACGGCCCTTATTTCCGAGGAAATTTCTGGGCAGATCCAGACACAGCTCATGCCGCATCTTTAATGCAGTATGTTTTTTACAACCGTCAGGAAGCGCTGCAAGTAGGAGCGAGGGCATCTCAGGAGATGAAGTCGTTGCTGAGTCCCCAAGCGCTCGGCAGCAAGATTAAAAGTCGCGTCGAATACATAGCAAACAAGCTTAATTATTCACCCAGATCGACCAAAATTAGACAACTTCAGAGAGAGGTAAGCTGGTCTCAATCCCAAGCTCAAGCGTGGAAACAGACGGCACTGCAAGTTCAAAGTGAACTAAAGCAATGACAAAATTTTTCTGTGGCTTGCAGGTAAGCGGAGAATGTGCGATCGTGTCAGCGGCAGCCAACTCAAATTGCCCAATTACCATTCGGCTCGCATTATGTTAAACAACCTAAATTCAGCTTTCGGAGTCAACGTTCTAGGTCACGTAACTGGGGAGTTTGGACTTGGGGAAGGGGTGAGGGGTGCGCTCAGAGCAATAGAAGCTGCTGACATTCCTTGTGTGATTAAGGATCTGAAGGAAGATTCGCAGCCGAATTTTGATTCTACCTACACCAATTTTTCTGATAACAATCCCTATCCCGTCAACTACATCCATACTAACCCTCACGAATCAATCCTGAATACAATTAACTCAGGGTATTTTAAAGAGCGATATAATATTGGGTTTTGGGCATGGGAACTGTTAACATTTCCGGATTTTTGGCTGGGGGCTTTTGATGTGTTTGATGAGGTGTGGACTCCCAGCAGCTATACTGCTGAAGCTATTTCAGCCGTATCGCCGATTCCTGTTCTCAAAGTACCGCACAGCATTTATTTACCTCCCAATTCCCTCGATCGAGAAGCACTGGGACTTCCCAAAAATAAATTTATTTTTCTATTCATGTTCGACATTGGCAGTGGCTTTGAACGAAAAAATCCACTGGCTGCTATTGAGGCTTTTAAACAAGCTTTTGGAAAATCAAATCAAGATGTCTTGCTGGTCATGAAGTTTCGATCGCATCCCTTATTGCATATCCACCGAGAGCAACTTTTAGCCGCTGCAGAGGACTGGCCGTCTATTCAATTTATAGAGGGTCATTTAACAAAAGAAGAGGTGAATAGTTTAATCTACAATTGCGACTGTTATGTCTCGCTGCACCGTGCCGAAGGTTTTGGTCTGACAATGGCTGATGCGATGTACTGCGGCAAACCAGTTATCGCTACTGCTTATTCAGCTAATATTGAATTTATGAATGTCGGCAATAGTTTTCTGGTAAACTATGACTTGGTTACAACTGATGAACCTTACGGCCTTTACCCAAAAGGCACTATCTGGGCCGAACCGGATGTCGATCGCGCTGCTTCCTTAATGCAGTATGTCTTTGACAATCAGCGAGAAGCGCAGCAAGTAGGAGCGCGCGCGGCTAGGGAAATTAGGTCTTCTCTGAGTCCTCAAACTGTGGGAAAAAAAATTAGAAATCGCCTTGAATATATAGCTAGAACGATCGAAGACAAAAACTGGTACGAATCCCAAGCCGAAGCCTGGAAGCAAGCCGCACAGCAAGCGCAAATGGAATTGAATAGAGTTAAATTTCCCGAGCGACACGCTCGAACTTAGTAAAGAAATAAGGTTCTAATTGCGAGGCACAGAAATATAACTATTGTCTCAAATTTATAGGCATAGTTTGTCAATTTCTACATGATTGTCTAAATAGTAAACTTTAGTAGCTGTACAACTATATGCAAATCAAGCTAACACGCGAATCAATTTTATGGGCTTACCGTCTACTTCTCGACAGAGAACCAGAGAACCAAAAAGCGATCGACGCTCAGTTACAAATAGCAGCAAATACTCAGGAACTCCGACAGTCTTTCATGCGATCGCAGGAGTTTCAAAATAAAAATCAGCAGACTCACCACCTCGCACTGGCTGGAGACGAGCCGCCCATGAGTATCGAAAATGTATCAGACGAAGCTTTACTGCAAGTTTTATTTAAGCACATTCAAGATACGTGGTCTTATCTGGGCGAGACAGAACCCCACTGGTCGGTGTTAACTTCTGAGCAGTTTCTCCAGTCCAAAATTAACACCACAAAAGAATTGTTTTATGATTCAGGGCGGGCCAATGCGGTGCAGCTATTGAAAACCTTGGAGAGAAACGGATTAGAGCGCAGTACCTTTAAATCGTGTTTGGAATATGGATGCGGTCTCGGTCGCGTCACTCGCTGGCTGTCAGAAAAATTTGAGACAGTATTTGGGTATGACATATCTAGAGCGCATTTACAAAGTGCGGAACACTACCTGCAAAGTCAAGGAATTAGCAATATTAATTTACGTCACGTCCGGGAAGTAAAAGATATAAAGAACTTACCAAAGGTAGATGTGATTTATTCTGCGATCGTTCTCCAGCACAATCCTCCGCCAATTATTAACTTGATTGTCAAAGAAATGGTCAAAGCATTAAATCCTGGAGGGGTAGCATATTTTCAAGTACCTACTTATCGCATGGGGTATAGCTTCTCTTTAGAAAACTATCTACATGATGAAGCTATGCGGCGGGAAATGGAAATGCACGTATTACCTCAAGGTACTATCTTTGATATTGTCAGAAAAGAAGGTGGAAATATTGTTGAAGTTTTGGAAGATAATTGGACTGGATTGAGGCATAAAGAAAGGTCGAACACCTTTGTGATTCAAAAATCAACTCTTGTCTAGTATGATTTTTAACCTGTCTCTGAGGTGGTACCGTGAGTTTTTTGAGCTCCTAGCCGATGGCAGCACCGTTTTCTACTGGAGAAAGGCGATGTTTAAATTCATCTGAATCAATCATTTTTTTGATGATATCAGCTCGACTCAAACCTTCCTTTAACTCGTCTAAATGACAAGTCATACCATCGGGATCGGCTTCGCGCTCAAAAATTACCCAGTAGGCCATCCAGAGAAACGTTTTGTCGTTTTTAGCGTGAGCCGATAAAGTTTTTTGGATGGTAGCTTCTAAACGTTTTGCTTCTTCAGGAGTCATGGCGGTTCTTCTGTTCTCAATTAACTGCTTTTAAGGTAGATAGCATCATTATAATATCAATCTTCTGAGCGCACGCAGCAGATGTAGAAACAATAAGATTTATCGGGATTATCATTGATGAGTTCGCCGTGAATGAACTCATGATAGAAATGCTCCATACTTGAGGTAGCGATCGATGTTGAAAGATCGATAATTCCCTTAGTCTGAAGGATTTTAAAGTTGTGCTTCTCTATAAGGTTGCACAAATCTTCGCAATAATATTCTATCTTGTGTTCGGGATGGATGTAACTATCAGGACAATGTACCTTTGTAGCTCGCCTGTTTGGGGTATCTAGTGCCAATATCCCCCCTGGTTTTAATAACTTGTGGGCTTCTGAAAGAACCTTTTCTGCCTCCTCTACAGTGACGTGTTCTATTGACTCTCCTGACCAAATTAGGTCAAAGTAATTTTCCTGAAAGCAGGTTAAGTCGGCCATGCTTCCATAGACATATTCAATCTCACAGCCTTGGTAGTTAACCTGTTGCGGCCATTCCGGACCGGGAAACATCATTTTGTCGGGATGAAAGTCTAAAATGTAGAGCTTATCCGGTAGATAAGGATAGCCGAACTGTAACAAAGCACCTCTTTCATCTGATGCAGAATAACCTCCCATGTCTAAAATAACTTTACCAGGTGGCAGAAGTGTTCTAACCATTTCCATTCTAGCGCTGTGCAGTCTGTGCAGAACGTTCGGTTCGCCTTCCCCAACTAAAAGGCGCTTTTTAAACTCAAGTGACTCTGTCATATTTTTGATGACATCAGCTCGACTCAAACCGCTCTTTAGCGCATTTAACCAACCCTCTAATCCTGATGAGTCTATTTCCCGTTCAAAGATTACCCAATAAGCCATCCAGAGAAAGCTTTTGTCGTTTTTAGCGTGAATGGATAAAGTCTTTTGGATGTTGGTTTCTAGACGCTGAGCTTCTTCCGGGTTCATGGCTGTTCCTTCGATCGCGATTGACTTCTTTTAACGAATATAAGGTCTCTGAGGTTTCATCGACCTGAGAAATCTACACCAAATTATAGTATATTATGGTGTCGCTCAGAAAATCTTGGGTTCCAACTCTAAAGCGCGGCGGTAACAAGCGCTAGCTTCATCTATCTGCCCTTTCTTAGTTAGGACTTCCCCTAAATTATAGTGGAACCAAGAGAAATCAGGTTTAAGTTCTATAGCGCGGCGGTAGGAGGAGATCGCTTCTTCCCACTTGCCTTGGTATCGCAGTATATCTGCTAAATTGTTGTGAATGTAGGGATAATCTGGGTCGATTTCTATAGCGTGGCGGTAGGCGACGATCGCTTCTTCCCGCTGACCCTGTTTTGCCAGAGCATCCCCTAACAATTGGTAAGGTTTATACTCATTTGGTTGAGCCTCAA
>JAUBOH010000159.1:0-13529 GCA_036700145.1 Microcoleus occultus BM001215366 | reverse complement strand
CGGCACTGCCGTCTCCTCCGTCTCCTCCGTTTATATCATTCCGATGCAAACGGATTTGATATAAAACGCGATCGCTGTTAGATCCCGGACTTCTTAGAAAAGTTACGGATCTGCTTAGTATTCGGTTTTTTAAGATAGGCTTATTTATCGTTGCTTACTAAAATCCTATGGTAACACTTCAGCTCAGACAGCTCGATATTCCGCTAGGACAGCGAGTGCTGCTACATGATGTTAGTTGGTCAGAATTTGAAGCTATTTTAGCAGAAATGGGCGAACATCGCGCCGCCCGCTTAGCGTACAGTCGAGGAACATTGGAGATTCGGATGCCTTTACCAGAACATGAGGTAGATAAAGAACTGATTGGCGATATGGTGAAGATATTGCTAGAAGAATTAGAAATAGATTGTGAGTGCTTTGGTTCGACGACGTTCAAACGAGAAACGAAAAAAAGCGGTGTGGAACCAGATCAATGTTTCTACATTCAAAACCATCAGCAAATGAGAGGAAAACGGCGGGTGGATTTAACAGTCGATCCGCCTCCTGATTTGGCAATTGAAATCGATGTCACTTCCAAGACGCAATTGGATGCTTATCAAGCTTTGCAAGTTCCTGAATTGTGGCGGTATGAGAATAATCAACTGCAAATTAATGTACTCCAAGATGGGAAATATGTTAGATTCCCAAGTAGCCAAATTTTTCCAGAATTGCCAATTGTTGAAATGATAGGTGAGTTTGTCGCTCAAAGTGTAACTCTCGGCAGAAGCCGGACTTTAAGAAATTTTCGCCATCCGATCCGGCGGACGATCGCGAATTAGATTGCTATTTTACGTTTAGTAATAAGGTGCGAAGTGTGCACCATACAAGTTGAGTCGATGCGTAAGTCCTAAAATAATCTTCAATCAATTAAAATCTCAATGACAAACTCCGTCCCCCTTCCCGGTGCAGAAATACAACTGAGTTTTCCGCCGTGTTTTTCTTCGACAATTTGACGCGCAATTGCCAGTCCCAATCCAGTGCCTTGACCGACCTCTTTCGTGGTGAACAAGTGGTCAAAAATATGTGCTTGAACTTCTTCTGACATCCCCGGCCCGTTATCTTTAATCCGAATTACTGCCATTTGCCGATCGCCCGAAACATCAGTGCAAATTGTAATTAGCTGCGGATTGGCTTGAATCTCTGCAAATTTTTGCCCAACACTGGCTGCATCTAAGGCATCGATCGCATTAGCGATGATATTCATAAATACTTGATTTAATTGTCCCAAAAAGCACTTAACAAGCGGCAACTTACCATATTCACAAATTACTTGAATTGCTGGACGTTTCTCCGAACCTTTGAGGCGGTATTTCAAAATCAACAGCGTACTATTAATCCCTTCATGGATGTCGCAAGCAACTTTTTCCGCAGTATCAGCCCTGGAAAACGTGCGGAGACTATTGCTAATCTCGCGAATGCGTTGCGAGGCTATTTTCATAGATGGGATCAGTTTGGGCAAATCTTCGACAAGGAATTCTAGGTCAATATCTTCTGCATGATCGCTAACTTCTGGTACTGGTTCTGGATAAGATTTTTGATAGCATTCAAGATGAGCGAGTAAGTCTTGAATGTATTCTTCGATGTTATTGACACTGCCTGTAATAAAGCCAATTGGATTGTTGATTTCGTGGGCTACACCAGCAACTAAATTGCCCAAAGTTGCCATTTTTTCATTCTGCACCATTTGCAATTGAGCTTGTTTTAATTCATCAAGGGTTTGTTCGAGTTGTTGAGATTTCTGCAACACGGCGGCTTCGGCTTGTTTAATCTCAGTAATATCGCGCGTCATTCCCACCGTACCAATAATATTGCCATTGGGATCGCGCATGGCAGTCTTCGTCGTATATAGATTTACGATCTGCCCCGCAGCATTCACGACATCTTCCTGAAACTTGGATGCAATTCCCGATCGCAAAACTCGATCGTCCCACTCCCGAATGTTCTGGGCAAACTCTAGAGGAAGAACGTCAAAATCCGTTTTGCCAACTATCTCGGCTTCCGTCGATAAACCTAACAACTGAAGCGTTGCATAGTTGGCAAAAAGATAGTGGTGTTGGCTGTCTTTGGCGAAAATCATATCGCTGGTAGCTTCGAGGACGTTTTGCAGCAGCAGATTGCTTTGTTCGAGATTGATTTCAACTTGTTTGCGATCGCTAATATCTCGCAAAATGCACTGAAAAATCGGTTTTCCGTCAAACGACATCAGCGTTAGCACAATCTCTACCCACATAGTTCCGCGATTGACTTGACTGTGCAGCCACTCAAATCGATGGCTGCCGCGTTCCAAAGAAATCCGGATCATTTCTGCTGCTTTCTCCTCTGAAGAAATGCCATCGGGTTGAACTTCCGGGCAAAGATCGAGGGGACTCAATCCGATCAGTTGTTCTTTGCAAGTAAAGCCGATTAAATCGAGGGCGGCTTGGTTGCAGTCGGTAAACATCAGGCGATCGGGATCGAAGAGCAAAATAGCATCTGCCGATCGCTCAATTAGCTGTCGGAACCGGGATTCCGATCGCAATAACCGATCGTTTTTTTCGTGTTCCAGGGTATAAAGGCGGGCATTTTCGATAGAAATTGCTGCTTGGGTACACAATAGTTGAACGAGCTCGGTGCGATCGCGCGTAAATGCCCCAATCGTTAACCCATTTTCTAGATACAGCAACCCGATTAATTTACCTTGGTTTAAAATCGGCGCGCACAGCACACTTTTCGGTTGTTCCTGCATCAAATACGGGTCAGAACTAAAATTATTTTCTGCGGTTGCATCGTCGATAACAACAGTTTTCAAACTGCGTTTAACGTAGTTTATTAGTGTTACTGGAATTTCTTGAACGCTTGACAGTGGCACTGACAATATGCTAATGTTTTGACTGGCATCTTCTAGAGCTTCAACCATCAAAATACCGTCTTCCAATAACAGCAGACCAGCCTTTTTTGCCCCGGCATTTTCCATCACTACTTGCATTAAAGTAGCAACTAATTTCTCTAGTTTAATTTCACTGGATAAGGCTTGCGAGGCTTTGAGGATGGTGGCGAAATCAAGAGATTCGGAAATGCTACTGCTGGTAGAACGAGTTGTGTGGATGGTGCGATCGAGGATTGAGGAGCGATCGAGAGTTTCCAGGCGGGTGTCGCTGATATAAAAATGATTTTGTTGTGCTTGCAAGATGGCAGTAAGGAGTTGGGGATAGCGGGTTTCTAAGTCATCGATTTTGGCTTTTGCGCCCCATCTGGCATAACAGTAGTAAGCTGCTTGCATATACGATTGAGCTACTTTTTCTTTGCCCCAGTCGAGGTAGAATTTGGCGCAGAGTTCGTTGGCGAGGGCTTCTTCGTTGAGGAATTTGTTTTCTTTGGCTAGGGAGATGGCGCGATCGTAATAGTCGATCGCCTCTAGTCTTTTTCCCAGTACCCGATACTTTTCTGCTTCTACCAACAGAAACTTATGTTGGTAATTCATTGGGGCATGGTATCCCCATTTCTTCAGTTGTTTTTGATTCGCGTTAATGCACTTGAGGATTTGCTGGCGTTGTGAAGGTGTTGCATTTGCGTAAATTGCCAATCTTGCCAGAGAATCGTAAAAATTGTGCAGCACCGTTGGGAGCGAGGAAACGCAGTTATCAAAGTAGGGTTTAGCAGCGTTTGACTTTTCAACTGATGCGGCATAATTTCCGAACAAATAATCAAGATGCTGCTGGCAAACGTAACTAAAAAATAACCCTGTGCGATCGTTCGCCGCCACCTGTGCGGGAATATCTCCAGCAACCTGATAGCTTTCGCCCGACAAGCAACTCGGATCGCTAGAATTACCCAGAAGATTTAAGGTCGCTTGATGGTATATCTGGATGTATAGCGAGCCGTTTTTTTGGTTGAAAGGAGCGATCGCCGTTATCAAAGAACGAATCCCTGCTTCTGCTTCCGTTAAGTTATCCCCTGTCCAGTAGCGATTGTAAGAATGAACCAAAGCAGCCCAAGCAGCATATTCTACATCTCCCGTTTCTAAACCGCTCTGGTAAGCTGTTAACAGCGCTGGCATCGTATCTGCGATGCGATCGCGCCAATGGCTGACAAACGTATAAGTCATAAATAGCACTTTCGCTCTCAAATCCGTCGCATTAAAACGCTCTAGTAATTGCAGAGAAAGTTGTCCAAACTGATAGCCTCCTTCGATATCCACGAGTATGCCGCAGAGGATCAGTCCGTACCAAGCATAGCCAAAAGCTGATAGGGCCGTATTGCCGTACAGTACAGACAAATTAACCCGCTCAAATACGAGTAGCGGCATCAACTTCGGAGCACAAAGATAGGCAGCAGAAGCAGCACTAGAAAGAATTCGCATCGCTGCCAATTTGTGAGGATCTGTCATGTTTGGCAGATTCACAAGCTGTTCCGGTTTCTTGTTACCGAGAATCAACTTAGTTTTGGCTAAACCCAGCAATACTTGAGGCTGAGTCGGGTTTTGGGGAAGCCGAATCCCAAACTGTCCGAGCACATCAATTGCTGTGTAAACGGCATCCTGCGGCTGGCCTTGGGCAAGGTAAGCTAGGATTTGAATCTCGTAAGCACTAACTTTGTCAATCAGTTGGTTTGCTTGTTGCAAAATCGCAGTAATTAGTTGTTGCACCTGTTCAAATTTGCTGCACAAATACGCTGCTTCGGCTGCCAAATTGTGCAGTGCCAGCGTCAGAGTATATTGTTCTTGCCAGCTATCGGCTGGTAAACTGCTAATACCTGTATTCACAAATATCAATGCCGCGTCAAAGGCGGCGGCGGCTTTTGCGGTTTTCCCAGCCTGCAAGTTCAGCGAGGCTAATTCATAACGTGCTTTTTTATCCGAAATCAGCCCGCGGGCAAAGTTGAAATGACCGACAATATCAAAAATCCGTTCCTGACGTTGAGTTTCACTACTTTCTTGCAGCAACAGTTGCCCTATTTTCAGGTGCGTGGCTTGTTTTTGATTTTCTGGAATCAGGGAATAAGCCGCTTGTTGAATGCGATCGTGTAGAAATTTGTAGTTAGGTAATTGAGCGCAGCTAGTTGGCAAGAGATCGGTTTTTTTCCGATGTTCTTTTCCTTGATAAAACTTATAAATTTCACTGGTTGGTAAGATGAATCCTTCTTGCAAGGATCTCCACAAATTTGCAGCAGTTTCTTCTGGCGACTTCTCACTGACTACCGCCAATGTATTCAAATCAAACTGCGCTCCAATGCACGCAGCCAACTTCAGCACATCCTGAGTTTCTGGCGGCAACTTCTGCAATTGCAGCGCCATAAATTCCACCACATCATCGGTGCTTGCTTCGGCTTTGACTTTGGCAATATCGCACTCCCACCCCCCTTTACTTCTCCAAGGGAGGGAGGGTAGGCACGGGGGCACTACCCCTACAAAACTCTGGTTTTCCGTAGGGGCAATCCCCCTGTGGTTGCCCTCATGGTTAAACGCAATCAGCCCATCTTCCTGTAGGGATTTGAGAAATTGCGTGGCAAAAAAGGGATTGCCTTTGGTTTTTTGATAAACTAATTCGGTTAGTGGCTGAGCAAGAGTGCGATCGCACAAAAGCGTATCTGCAATCAAATCGTTAATATCGGCTGGACTGAGCGGCTGCAAAGTAATAGTATTTACCGTTACTTGGGCTTTTTCCATCTCTGCAACCGCCAACATAAACGGATGAACGGGGGATACTTCGTTATCCCGATATGCCCCAATCACTAGCAAATTCTGACTATCTTTTTCGCTCATCAACAGTTGCAAAAGCTTCAGAGACGCTGAATCTGACCACTGCAAATCATCCAAAAATATCACTAAGGGATGTTCTTTTGTGGTAAACACAGAGATGAATTTTTGAAACACTAAATTGAAGCGGTTTTCAGCAGCACTTCCCAAAAGTTCAGAGACAGGCTGTTGTTTGCCAATAATTCGTTCCAATTCGGGAATTACTTCTACAATAACTTGACCGTTTTCGCCAACAGCCTTCATAATTTTTGTTTGCCATTGCTGTAGCTGAGCGTCGCTTTCTGAGAGTAATTGCTCCATCAATTCTCGGAAGGCTTGCACAAAGGCACTGAACGGAATATTGCGTTGAAATTGGTCGTATTTGCCTTTGATGAAATAACCGCGTTGGCGAACTATGGGTTTGTGAACTTCGTTGACTACAACGGTTTTGCCAATGCCAGAAAATCCGGCAACTAACATCAATTCGCTTTTTCCCTCGTTTCCAGGCAGAGCCTGGAAACGCATTTCTAGAGGCTCTGCCTCGCTATTTGAGGGAGGCAGAACCTCCTGATATTCATTCCCAGGCTCTGCCTGGGAACGAGATTTAAGAGCCTGGGAACGAGATTTAAGAGCCTGGGAACGAGAGTTTGCTACTCGATCGAATGCTGCTAATAATTGAGCGACTTCGGTTGCTCTGCCGTAGAGTTTTTCGGGTATAATGAAGCGATCGCAAATATCCCTTTCCCCCAAAACAAAGGCTTGAATATCACCAGTTTCTTGTAATTGAGTCAGACAAATCTCTAGATCGTGCTTCAATCCTAATGCGCTTTGATAGCGGTTTTCCGCATTTTTCTGCATCAGCTTGCTGACAATTTCAGATAAAGCTAGCGGAATTTCTGGATTGATTTGATGTGCGGGAATTGGCTGCTTAGCGAGATGACAGTGTACCAATTCCATTGGATCTTCGGAAATAAACGGTAATTTCCCGGTTAATAATTGGTAGAAGGTGACACCCAGGGAATAAAAGTCGCTGCGGTAGTCAATGCCGCGATTCATTCTGCCTGTTTGTTCTGGGGAGAGATAGGCTAAAGTTCCTTCAAGAATGTTGGGATTGTGGATTTCTTGGGTTTCTCTCGGTAGCAGGGAAGCGATACTAAAATCAATAATTTTGATTTGTTTGCTACCTGGATTAATCAGGATATTCGCGGGTTTGATATCTTTATGAATTACTCGGTTTTGAGAGAGATAGTGCAGAACATCTGTTAGTTGTAGGGCTAAGTTAAAAAACTCTGCTAAAGGTAAAGATTTATCGGGTTGGTTTTCATCTGTGTCTGCGGGCTGTTGTCGATCGCCCTTAACATAAGCAGACAGGGAAACTCCACCAAAATCCTCCATAATTAAGGCATAGCTATTGCCGTATGCTTCTAGAGTTAGGGGTTTGACGATGCTGGGTAAATTGAGATTTTTGGCGATCGTATATTGATTGCGAAATTGCACCAACTCGCTAAAATTTGGGAAGGGGTTGTGTAGCAGTTTAATAACGACAGGTTGCCCGTCGCTCTCTCGGATAGCCCTATACACCAAGGTTTTGAAACCTACATAAAGTTGCTCCCCAATCTGATAACCTGACAAATTCACGATCGCATCCATATGTTAGTCGTCCTTCCTATTTCTAAAATAACACTCCAATAAAATCCACAGATGCCGAGCCTAGCACCACAAGTTCGAGTATTATGTACTATTTTATACTATGTTTGATGGGATGACCACAATCACAATTGTTTGATGCGATAGCACTTTCGATTCCAGAATTATTAAAAAAATCTGGATCTTGATATGTTGATTGTCTTCTTTTTTCCTTTTCCCTTTTTCCCTCCGTTACATCCATTATATCCGTTACATCTGAGATGTTGCACCATTCTCAATTAGCCTTTTATGAACAGGCTCTTCGGCCTGTTCCACAAGAAAATAGAGTCTTTGTGGAACAGGCCGAAGAGCCTGTTACTGACAATGGTGCAAAATCTCACTTACATCTATTATATCCGTTATAAAATCCGTTGCCGAACTTTCTTCGATATCATTGTTTAACTGGGAGAGTTATAACAAACTCAGTACCTGCTCTGAGGACAGAATGAACTGTAATATCACCGTGATGTTTTTGCACCACAATTTGATGTGCAATAGCTAATCCCAATCCTGTCCCCTTACCCACACATTTGGTAGTAAAAAAATTCTCAAAAATCTGCTATTGCAATATTTTATTCATCTCCACACCGTTATCCTTGATGGAAATAAATATTTGTTTTAAGTAGGAGATAATTCAGTAGCAATCAGAATTTTATGAGCAATTTCGTGATAAGTGTTACTTTTATTCTACTCATCAAAAGCATCGATCGCATTGCTCAGTAAGTTCGTTTCAATAAAGCAGTACGCTCGCCATGTTCATTTAAGCTATAGGTAGAAACTGAGTTATTTGATTCATCGGCCATAACTAAGATAGGAAGAGTATCTTCATTGCGGGATCTGGTAATAAATTCTCCTTGCTCATTAGCTAATCCGATGGAACCAATAGAGTCAAACACCTGAGTTTGATGGAGGAGGTGTTGCTGCCAATCTTTTAGTGAACTTGTCTTGAGCCACCCAGAACTAATGACATCTTGGTTGATTTGGTTGGCCTGCTGTGGAGCTTTCAGATAAGTCTGTAAATTTTGATCGACACGTAACGTAATTTCGTTGCGTAACTGCTTTGCCACATCATTAACTGCCTGTTGTCCATTTCGCAGTGACAGATAGCCAGTAAGTCCGACAGTCGCAAAAATTTGCAGTACGAAGGGCATGACTAACACTAATCGTAAAGGCAGAGTTTTACTTGGTTTAATACTAGATTTGCTCATGGGCTACTTCCGGTTTGATAATATGGTTCTGGATGATGTAATTTTGGATACTATTTATGAGGCGATCGGCAGTGCGATCGCAAATTCCGTCCCTCCTCCCGATCGAGAATTTACCTCGATCGTCCCCCGATGTTTTTCGACGACGATCTGATGCGCTACCGCCAAACCCAACCCCGTTCCTTGACCCACGGGTTTGGTAGTAAAAAATGGGTCAAACAGGCGAGATTGGATCGTCTCGCTGATGCCAATTCCATTGTCAGCCACGCGGATTTTTATGCGATCGCCCTCAATAACTTCTGTGGTAATACAAATTTCTCCGGTTTTGGCTTGAAGGGTTTCAGGGCAATTTTGGCGATCGCCCTCTTCTATAGCATCAAGTCCATTGCTGATAATATTCATAAACACTTGATTTAGTTGACCGGGACAGCACTCAATCGAGGGCAATTTTTCATAGTTTTTGACAACCTGAATTTCTGGACGCTTCGATGTTGCTCTCAGCCGATGTTGGAGAATAGTCAAAGTGCTGTCTATTCCTTCGTGGATATCTACTTTTTTGAGTTCAGATTCATCGAGGCGAGAAAAATTACGCAGCGATAGCACGATGTCTCTAATTCGTTCTGTACCCATCCGCATCGATTGCAGTATCTTAGAGATATCGGCGCTTAAGAATTCCAGGTCTAGTTGCTCAAGTTTATCTTGAATATCTGGTAATGGCTCTACGTTGCTTGCTTGATAAATCTCCACTAATTCTAACAGTCCAGAAGTATATTCATCGAGGTAGCTAAGATTGCCATGTATGAAATTAACTGGATTATTAATCTCGTGGGCGACGCCAGCAACTAATTGACCGATCGAGGACATTTTTTCAGTTTGAATTAACTGCGCTTGAGTTGCTCTTAACTTTTGCATAGTTGCTTGCAATTCTTGAGTTTCCTTTTTTAAAGCAGCTTCCGAGCGCCGCATTGCTGCTTCTATTTCCTTGCGTTCAGCTATTTCGGTCGTGAGTTGGCAATTTGCTTGCTGCAAGGCAGAAGTTCGTTCTTCAACGCGATTTTCTAACTGTTGATTGGATGCGGCGAGGGCAGATTGAGAAGCTTTGCGCTCTGCGAGCACTGCCCCTAACAACAACGTTGTCACCGCAGCAGAACCCATAAAACTTTGGAGTAAAATTAGGGATTCGTTGAGGGAGGGTCGCACAAAAGAACCCACACCTTTTATCGTTCCTACAATGGCAAGAGTCGTGACAATTGCGACCCCGGTTGTACTTCCCAATAAGCCAAATCGAAAGTTTCCCCAAACTAAACAAGGAATGAACAGATACTCAACGGGATATCCCAGCCAGAATGCGATTATTCCGGCACTTAGCAGCACGCCCAGGAACAGCAATCCTTCTATTAGTTGCCGCAGTTTTACTTCGTGCTGTAAATAGTGCCGCCAAGTTAACAGCATGGGAGTAAAAACTATGACGCCAATTGCATTCCCTATCCACCAGGTAGACCAAAAGTAACCGAAACTTGCCCAATCAGCTATGCCGCTCAAGCAAGTAATAGAGACACCGAATAACGCGCTAATCGCAGTACAGACTAAAGTAATTAGGATGAATTTAAAAACATTTTCGGAGCGGTCGAACAGATAGAAGTTACCTATCCAGCGGCGCAGTAACACAGTCCCTCCGATCGCCTCGAATACAGCACCAAACGCGCTCGCACCAGCCGTGGCGAACGCCTTGGTTAAATCGTGACTGTTCTCGTATAATCCGGGAACATTAGTCAACATATCAGCTAACAAAATTGCAGGCCAGAATCGATAGCCCAAGCACCAATTTGCTGCCCAGGCGATACCGGATGGAGGCCATAGGGCGGTAATATTTCCCGGGGGAATAGGCAAGGCGATCGCAATTCCTAATTTACCAGAACCGTAGTATACAGCAGCTAGAGGAATCGCGACCAGCAACCACTTGGATAAATTTGATAGAGAGTCTAATTCTCGGACGATAAATCTGCGATAGCGATCGCTCTTTTTTGTTAAAGTATTTTGTACTCGGATTTTCACTATAATTTACCCCTTGATTTAATTAATCTAGGGGATCGATCGGCTTGGCTGGCCCTAGACTGTTAACAAGTCATGAACCCGAAAGATATTTCTGGACATAGCTGTGAGAGCTTTGCAGCAAGATTTCCAGAGATTGTTACGGGATGGAATTTCAGCCGCCGATCGGACGTGAGAGAGTGCTGCTGTCTGCTATCAAGCATTCGGAAAAACTTCCGCAGAAAACATACGGCGCAGAATTTCGTAGAAGGGTTCACAATACTTCGCTTGTTCAGGTGTCAAACAGGCACAAATTTCCTTGCGTAGTAAGTGAGTCATTTGGCTGACAAGTTCCCAACTCACATTTAGTTTAGGGTAAATCATCACGCACAGTGGAAACAGTTCTGTCTCTAGGGCGTGCAGATTTCCTTCGAGTAGACACACCCACATATAGACTTGAAACATCTCGACATCGCGGATGCTAGATGTGCGGATATTTGGACTGTTGAGAAGCCCAGAATGACAGCGGTAGCGTGGATATAGTTGATTTACTCGATCGACTACCCGTTCAGCAATCTTGCTCATCATCGGCATCAGCACCCGTACAGATTGCAGCGCCACCGAATCCGATGGATGGTTCCCAGCCGCACTGTAGGCGCGTTGTAGGGGCATATACAGGTGATCGTCGAGAATCTTGACGTAGTTAGCAAACTTCTCCTGTTCGCCGTCGGGGAGCAAGTCCATCAACTGGATTCCCGTGTAGTGATACTGCATCGCCACAAAGCCAATAACGCGGGGGTCAATTGCTGTGACTTGCTTGCGGACTTCGCCGAGTACGGGGCTAATCTTGGTGACAATACTGTGGGGCGGTAATTGCTGAGCGTAGGCTTCGATCGCAAATTTGTAGACTTTATGAATGCCGCCAGAAATTTGCCAGGGATCAATGAGATCGCCATCAATTCCGTGCATAACTAACTCTTTCGCTAGCAGGTTGTCGGTTTTAGTCCAAGATTTTGCGCTCACAGAACGCAGCGAATCCAACATTTTTTTTGCCATTCCAGTGCGCCGTCGTTCCGCAAAGCGATCGTCAACAGCAGCTTCTGGAGAAGCGCCTTTCATCTGTTGCATATATTTTTGAGCAAAGGAAACAGATAAGTCTACCGAAGGTGACAGAGGATCGAATGATGTGGAGCTAACCAAGTAAGGATAATTAGTCATGGATTTAGTTCTAGCTGCGAATATAATTTGATAATGATGTTTTGTTTGTTACAGATGCGATGTCTGCGATGATGATATTGATGTTAATAGCGGATTGAATGTGATTTCAACTGTGATATTGAGTGATTTAGATCATGACCATCGCTATTTTTTATTAAAGTGTTTTATCTAATTATAATGGTGCAAATCCCATTCTATCTGAGTAGAATTACTGATTTATTATATTTTATTTTTTAAGTGTTATTTGTGATTGGTTGCTGTTAGAACCCAGACTTTTTTAAGAAGTCGGGGTTCTGGATGTTCTGTTAACTAACTGCTGACCCCGTTGATTCTTTCTTTTAGGGCATTTCGGGCTTGTTCTCGATCGTCAAAATGGACTTTTTCAGTACCCAAAATCTGATAATCTTCGTGTCCCTTTCCTGCAATCAGCACGCCATCTCCGGGTTTAGCGTCCATAATCGCAGTCCGAATTGCAGTGGCGCGATCGCACAGGACGATCGGCTTAACTGCGGCGGGAATTCCTGCTATCACATCCTCCAA
Source organism: Microcoleus occultus BM001215366 (assembly GCA_036700145.1). GTDB lineage: Bacteria > Cyanobacteriota > Cyanobacteriia > Cyanobacteriales > Microcoleaceae > Microcoleus. Next base: position 1,100 of record JAUBOH010000159.1, on the reverse strand, counting down.
AATGCGATCGGGAACTTCAGTGCGCGGATTGTCGGAAGTAACGACAACTACATCAGCCAATTCTGCGACGATTTTACCCATAATTGGGCGTTTCGTGCGATCGCGATCGCCACCGCAACCAAACACACAAATCATCTGACCCGGAATAAACGGCCGCGACGCTTTCAACAAGTTTTCCAAACTATCGGGAGTGTGCGCGTAATCCACAATGACGCTAATATCTTGGTCAGGACTTATTTGCACCCGTTCCATCCGTCCTGGAACTCCAGGAAACTCCGATAATTTCTCCACAATTGCGGACAAATCTAAACCCAATTCTAAAACAGCACCGACAGCAGCCAGCATATTGGATAAATTAAACTGACCGACTAAAGGCAAAGTAAAAGCAGTTTTGCCTTTGGGAGTGTGAAGAATTCCTGTCACTCCATTAGGCTGATATTCTAAATTATCTGCATACAAATCAGCCGTTTCATCGCTAGTGCTGTAACTCCAAACCAGCTCAGGATTTAGAGTTTCAACTATTCGCCGTCCGTAGGCATCGTCAATATTAACTACCGCTCGATTCTTGAGATAATCTGGACTAAACAAAAGCGCTTTCGCCTCAAAATAATCTTCCATATCGCGATGATAATCAAGATGGTCTTGAGTCAAATTTGTAAACACAGCAACTTCAAAAGTACAGCCCAAAACTCGCTGCTGTGCCAAAGCGTGGGAACTAACTTCCATCACCCCATGTTTGCATCCGGCGGTAACAGCTTCTGCTAGTTGTTTTTGCAGGTCAACCGCAAAAGGTGTGGTGTAAAGTGCAGTTTGTTGGAAGCCGGGCCAGCGAGTATAAAGCGTGCCGAAAATCGCGGCCGGCAACTGCATTTGATTGAGCAAAAATTCGATTAAATGAGTTGTTGTAGTTTTGCCGTTAGTCCCCGTAACGCCAACAAGTTTTAATTTACTAGCTGGATTGCCGTAAAATGCTGCTGCTATTTGACCGCAAACTTGAGTCATATCGACTGCTGCGATGACACAAGGAATCTCTTCTAGCCCCTCCTTACCAAGGGGTGGAACCTCTTCTAGCCCCCCCTTGGTAAGGGGGGGTTGGGGGG
>JAUBOH010000158.1:9045-13572 GCA_036700145.1 Microcoleus occultus BM001215366 | reverse complement strand
TCCGGCTGCGCCGGAATGATATAGAGGACACGGCAGTGCCGTTTCCCTACCGCGAGCGATTGTCGGGACACTCCAAAATCCGTGTCCTGATTGTGGGTAGTATTAATTCCGATGCTACCGGATTTGATATGACTAAGGACTAATTGATGCTACTGCCGATCGCAAATTCCCTTGAAATTCTCCCAAAATTCGATCGCACTCTTCCTTCTCCAAATTAGTCCAGTGCATCATCAAAGCTAATTTAACAGACTTGCCGCTTTTTTCGAGCAAAAAACCCGCCTCATCCCGGTTCAAATCAGTCAAATCTTGCAGCATCCGCACCGCCCGATCGCGCAATTTCTTGTTCGTCACCGCCACATCAACCATCCGATTCCCGTAAACCTTCCCCAGCTTCACCATTACGCCAGTCGAAAGAATATTCAAAGCCATTTTTGTGACAGTACCAGCTTTTAAACGCGTCGAACCCGCCACTATTTCTGGGCCAACCAACAACCGAATATTCACATCAGCCTCAAAATGCACTTGTTCAACGGATACGCAGGCCATAAACACAGTCTTCGCCCCCCGCTGGCGCGCCGCCTGCAAAGCACCCGCTACAAACGGCGTTGTACCCCCAGCCGTAATCCCGACAACTACATCTAAGTTGGTAATTTGACGGTGGGCGATCGCCTCGGCTCCATCCTGGGCCCGATCCTCCAAATCCTCCGAACTCCGCACCAAAGCCCCCGCACCCCCGGCAATTATGCCCTGTACGAGTTCCGGCGCAGTGCAGAAGGTGGGGGGACACTCGGCCGCATCGAGCACCCCCAAACGCCCGGAAGTACCCGCACCGACGTAAAATAGGCGGCCTCCTTGACGCAGAGACTCGGCTGCAATGTCGATCGCCCGGGCTAAATCTTCGCGGGCACGGGCGATCGCGCTTAATGTTTGGGCGTCTTCCCGGTTGAACAAGTCCACTAATTCGATCGAACTGAGTTGGTCTAAATTTGCGCTGTTGGGATTCACCTGTTCCGTCAGCAGATGCCCTCTTTCTTCTAAATTTTTCATGTTTTTTGATTAGTCAGTGGTCATTAGTCATTGGTCATTGGTCATTGGTCATTGGTCCGACGTCATTAGTCATTAGTCATTGGTCCGACGTCATTAGTCATTAGTCATTAGTCATTTTCTGGTTCCTTAAGAGGCTAAAAACTTCTCTGGACAAGGAAAACAGGTTGATGACTTAAAAACGCCTGAAACAAGAGTGAATACTAGACTTATGCTGATTCGAGCTAAAAGTCATTCTCCATTTAGGTTTGAATCCATTTTCGCCTCTGTTTTTGTCTGAGTCCCGTTAGGTGTACAAGCGGAGGGTACGCATTGCCTGCCCCAGGGGTGAGCTTGGTGAAGTCGTGACTCAAAGGCTTGAAATTTGCGCGATCGGGCGTGAGGCTAAATCTACTTCCGACATAGGCAATTACCCAGTACCCATGACCCATGACCCATGACCCATGACCCATGACCGATTACCATAACCAATAACCAATAACCAATAACCAATAACTAATGACGTCGGACCAATGACGTCGGACTAATGACTGTTACAAAAGTCCTTCGAGTCGGCGGCGAATAGAATCCAGTTCGTTTTGGGAAACGTCAGAATCCGGCTCCGGCTCCGACTCCGGCTCCCCCTCCGCTTGCCACTGAGTCTGTGTTACATTGTCTTCTGGCGGAATCGCCAGCGCGCCCGCAGGCACCAGCTCCCAATCATAGTCAACACTGTCGCAGAACTCCTTAATTTCTTCATCGTCGATCGCCTCGACAGCGGGCTCGGGGAAATCCTGAGCTTCCAACATCACGCCAAAGCGGGTGGCGTCGTCTTCTGACTCAAACATCAGAACTTTGTTGCGATCGCCGAGTTGTATGGTATGAATTCCCTCATTCTCGGTGCGGGCATTGAAGAGTAAGACGAACACTCGCATAAGTTTTAAAGACCTTCTTAACCACCGTTTTTTTATCTTAGAAGCGATCGGGCGATTTTAGATTTTAGATTTTAGATTATGGAATTGACTGTCGGTTTTAGGTGGTGTTGCGTGTTTTGATTAAGTTTGGTAAAGGTTTCTGGAGTCGGTGCCGCATTGGGGGGCGTGAATCGGCCGATCGTTCGATCCTCTGCTGCAAGTTTTGCTCTCTGAGCGCGATCGGCACTTCCAACCTCAGTTCTGAGTCTACCAAAAGCAGAAGGCCCGAAGTGGCGAATCGCAGAAATTCTACCTGTCTAAAACTCTTTGATTTTCTCAATTCCTGAATTCTCACAAGCTCTGAGAAACACGCATGACTAACTCGGACGATCGCAAAAATCAACTCGCACCCCATCCAGGGCGCCGCTGGTGGCGTCTGCTGCTGCTTAGCGGTACGGGATTGGGTATTCTCGCCTTGATTGGGGCGGCAATAGCTCAGGCGTGGGTGCGGGACAAGTTAGCTCCGATTGTGGAATCTGAGGTCAGTCAGACACTGAAGCGGCCCGTAAAAATCGGACGTTTGGAGCGATTTTCTCTGACAAGTTTGCGGTTTGGTCGATCGACTTTACCCGCAACTGCTACCGATCCAGATTATGCTTCAGCAGCAGCAGTGGAAGTGCAATTTTCAATTTGGCCGCTGCTGTTCAATCGCACTCTCAAATTAGATATTACTTTAGTTAAACCCAGTGCTTATATCGAACAGGATGCTCAAGGCCGCTGGATTAATCTTCCCACCCGCGAGCCAAAACCTCCGGGTTTATTTAAAACTGAAATCGATGCGGTGCGAGTCGAAAATCTCGGCGCAGTTTTGGTTCCTAGTCCCACAGTCGGACAGAAAAATTCGGCTCCGATTTCTGTAAGTCTGAAAAATGGCAGCGCTCTATTTCGCGAGCAAAATCAGCGCGTTCTCTACGAACTAAACGGTCAGTTTACTAATAATGACAATTTTGCAGTCAAGGCTGATTCTCTGTTGCCTGCTGCTCAAACTAACGTGCTTTTGCAAGGTCAAAACTTGCCTTTGTCCGACCTCGCCCGCTTGCTAAAAATTCCCGGCATTTCTTTACTAAAAGGCCAGGCAAATGGCAATTTGACCGTGCAACTGCGAGACAATAAATTATCGGGCATTACCGGAACGGCTAGTTTTGGAGGAGTGCAAGCGAGTATTGCTCCCCTGAAACAAATAGTGCAAAATAGCAGCGGTCAATTGCGGTTTCAGGGAACTAATTTAATTGTCGATAGTCTGGCGGCTAATTACGGTCTAATTCCGGTTCAAATAGCAGGAACAGTTGCAACTGGAACTAATTTTAATCTCGAACAAGCTCGGTTCGATCTGGTAACAAACGTGCCAGCGGTGGCTGTGGCAAATGTTGTCAGCGCACTGGAACAAGAATTAGGTCAAAAAGTAGTATTGCCCTTTGCTGTGGCGGGGGAATTGAAGGTAGATGCTAAGCTGACGGGGACTGTGGCACAGCCGATATTGGCAGGTACGATCGCAGGAACAAAACCCGCTACGGTCGATCGCCTGCAATTAAACAATATTAGCACTAATTTTAAACTAGAACGGGGGAGAGTTGCTCAAATTCCCACTCCCAATTCTCAATCCTCTATACCGCCGTTTTCATCTTTAGCTTTGGCTTTAAGCGATATTGCAGTCGTACCGGCGGCGGGCGGTAAAATTGGCGGGAAAGGTCAAATTGATATCGCCCTGGGAAGTGAGAATTCGCGATCGGGTTTGGTGTTTGACTTCCAAGCTGAAAATGTACCCGGAGACGCGATCGCTCAAATTTACGATCTGCCGATTCCTGCTACTGTTAAAATAGGCAGTGTGTCGGCAAAAGCTCAAGTTTTCGGCCCTTTAGACAACATCCAAGCTAGAGCTCAATGGCAAGCACCGCAAGGGACTTTTCCCGCAGCGGGCGAAATTCGAGCCGGACGCAATTCGGCGGATTTGCAAAATACTGTTGTGAAAATTGGCGCTGCTGCTGTTAATGTGGATGCAGCGCTAAAAGACCGTCAGTGGCAAGCTTTGATCCAGGGCGATCGCGTAGCCCTCAACAGTTTGCAGCAAGTCATACCAGGACTTAATTTGCCTCCTCAATTAGCAGGTTTGTTCACCGGAACTGCCGAAGCCGAGGGAACTCTGGACGATTTGAGCTTAAATGCGATCGCTGCGACGGGCAAAGGAACCCTAAATATTGCTGATAGTATTGTTGATGTTAATGGCAAACTGGAATCAGGCCGCTGGCAAGCTTCGGGCAAAAGTGATAAAGTTGCTCTCAATCGCTTGCTTGATATCGGCTTACCATTTTTAGCACTGGAAAATCCCGCTAATCTAGACAATCTAAAATCCAAAATCCCAAATCTAAAATCGCTCGATGGACAGCTAGCAGGTGAATTTCAAGCTGCGGGAAATGTTGACAATTTGACCGCTAGCGGCATCAATGTTAGCGCCAACGGCAAACTGAATATTGCCGACAGCAATGTGAGTTTTAAAGGAGAATTGGCAAGGGGAAATTGGCAAGGAACCGCA
>JAUBOH010000158.1:0-8945 GCA_036700145.1 Microcoleus occultus BM001215366 | reverse complement strand
CCGCAATATAGCAATCTAAAATCCCAAATCCCAAATCTCAAATCGATTGACGGACAAATATCCAATCAAATTAAAGCGGCGGGGAGTCTTGATAATTCAACCGCCGCCGATATTTCTGTCAACAGCAGCGGCAAATTAAATATTGCTGACGGTATGGTTGATTTTAACGGAAAATTAGATGCCGGACGCTGGCAAGCTTTCGCCGATGTCGATCGAGTTATTCTCAGCCGCTTAGAAAAAACAATCCGCGATACCCAACTGTTTACCCTGACGGCGACTTTGCCTAAAGGATTTGATGGCAGAGTTAACGGCCAATTCCAAGCGGCGGGCAGTTTGGATAACTTGACAGCGAAGGGAATTCGTGCTAGTGGGTCAGGACGGATTTTGGCCGATCGACTAGGGGCGATCGACACTACGGCCAAATTGGAGAACGGCAACTGGCAAGCATTCCTCGAAACCAACGGAGTCGCCCTCGCCAATCTGGAACAAACCCTCAAACAAACCGGTTTGCTGAGTGCCAATTTACCGCCAGAAATTGCCGGAACCCTCGACGGAAAAGTCCGCCTTTTGGGAACAGTAGATAACTTAACCGCCAACGGCATCACCGCCAACGGCGACGGACAAATTCGACTCGCCAACGGCGGCGGCATTGTCAATGCGGTTGGCCGCGCCGAATCTGGGAATTGGCGCGCGTCAATTTCTGGCGGACAAATTGCTTTAAGTCGCTTCCAGAAAGCCTTTGAATCCCAGCGCCAAAGCTTGCAAGCCGGAGGTTTAGTCTCCCAAGCCCAAAATCTCCCCTTACTCCGAGGACTATTTAACGGCAATGTCAATTTGTCGGGCCCGATTGCCGCTTCCCCGCAAAATGTTCGCGCCGACGGTAGTTTCCGCATCTCGGAATTGCCGTTTTTGAAACAACCTTTTGAGGCAATATTTAATTGGGATGGCAAACGGGTGGAAATTGAGAACGCTACAACTCCCGGTTTGAGGGCAAATGGCTTTGTTAACGTCGAGTTGGCAGGTAAAGGATTGCCCTCAATTTCCAATCTAGATTTGGATGTCAAACTCTCCAACTTTAACTTGGAAGCTTTACCGACTGAACGATTAGCATTTTTGAGACCAATTGGTCTCAAAAATGCTTCAGAGAATAATCAGCCCCTGCGCGGCAATGTCGATTTCACCGGCCGCCTCACCGGAACTCTGGCAGCCCTCAGCTTAGTTGGGGACGTGGAAGTGCGGGATTTAGCCGTAAATCAAGTAGCTTTTGATCCGGTACTGGCGGGGAAAGTGAATGCGGGTTCTGGCAAAAGTGTAGATTTGCGTTTGGCCGGCGATCGCGACAAAATTGAAGTAGCTTTAGATCGATCGTTCCTGCCGACATCTTTCTTAGTTAAACGCGGGGAATCCATCGCCAGCGGCCAAACTGAGGGCGAAACTTTGCGAGTCAATTTAAACGATTTTCCCCTCGCTGCTTTGAATCTATCACCGGGTAAAGATGCTGGTTTGGGGCCGATAACCGGTACGGTTTCGGGACAAGTGAACGTGCCCGGTTGGAAAATGCCGTTGAATCCGGCGAATTTGCAAGCAACCGGACAAATTGCGATCGCCCAACCTGCGATCGGCTACATTAAAGGTGACAGTTTTCAAGCCGAATTTAGCTACAGTAACGGCAGCGCTACTTTGACAAACGGCATATTCCGCCAAGGCAGCGGTCAATACTTAATTTCCGGCAACGTGAAAGCAGGCGCAAACCCAGAATTTGCCGGGAAAGTTAACGTCCAGCAAGGTGATTTGCAGCAGGTTTTAGCCGCTTTGCAATTTTTCAATTTAACCGATTTAGCCAGAGGCTTAAAACCTCCCGTTTACGCTAGCGCCGCCGACGTGCAAACTGTGGCAGTCGGAGAACCGGAAGCCCCGCTAATCGAACAGTTGCGTCGCTTGGCAGAAATCGAAGCAATTTTGCAGCAGCAGCAAGCAGTGAAATCAGCGGAAAAATTGCCTCCCTTATCTCAATTGCAGGGAACTTTTGGCGGGGAAATTGCGGTCGCTGGTTCTTTGCGAACGGGCGTGCAAGCTCAATTTAACGTTGCAGGCGATAACTGGCAGTGGGGAAAATATGTCGCCGAGAAATTCAGCATTGAAGGTAGTTTTCAGGACGGGATTTTAACTGTTTTGCCTTTGGAAATTCGATCGGGCAAAAGTGCGATCGGCTTTTCGGGACAACTCGGACAGAAAGCGCAATCTGGGCAGTTGCGGATCGAAAATGTCCCTGTCGAAGAGTTGGCAAAAGTAATCGAATTGCCCTTCGTTGACGTTACCGGAGATTTAAATTTGCGGGCGAACTTAGCCGGCACTTTTGCAAACCCGCAACTCGCCGGGGAATTGAGTTTGCTTGACGGGACGCTAAACGGAGAACCGATTAAAAAAGCCGACGGCAGTTTCAGTTACAGCAACGCCCGCCTGAATTTTGGCGGCAGCGCTTTAGTAACTCAAACCGAACCGATTGAAGTTCAGGGAAGTTTGCCTTTTGAGTTGCCTTTTGCCACAGTCAAAGCCGACAGCAATCAAATTGATTTGAGGGCGAATTTGCAAAATGAAGGTTTGGCAATTATTAATGTATTGACTCCCCAAGTTGCGTGGGTCAGCGGCAAGGGACAGGTGCAAATTCGCGTGGGAGGGACGCTGCAACAGCCTGTAGCTGAAGGAATCGCGAATTTTGAAAATGCAACCGTCCGGGCGCGGGCGTTCCCAGAACCGCTGACAGGGCTGACTGGGACGGTGCGCTTTGAGGGCGATCGAATTCGGGTAGAGGGAATTCGCGGACAGTTGACTAAGGGCGAAATAGTCGCGCAAGGCGTGATTCCGCTGTCTGTGCCCTTTGCTGAGGGTGATGTGGATTTTGCTAATCCCTTAGCAGTGAATCTCGACAAGTTAGCCCTAAATCTCAGAGGATTGTATCGCGGCGGCGCAGTCGGTCAAGTCCAAGCAACGGGCACGGCTTTGCGGCCTCGGTTGAGCGGTAACATTGAACTGTATGACGGCGAAGTGTTTCTGCCAAGTGCCGGCGGCGCAACTCGGTTAGCTTCTTCCGCTTCTGATTCTGATTCTCCTGCTACTGAGGTTTCTGCTTCTGATTCTGGTGCGACTTCCCCGAACCCTTCCCCGAACCCTTCCTTTGAAGTTGGATTAAACGATTTGCGGCTTTCTTTGGGCCGGGGAATTCGGGTAACGAGTGCGCCGATATTGAATTTTCAGGCGACTGGGGGTTTGACGGTGAACGGAACTTTAGATGACATTCGCCCGGAGGGTACGATTCGGTTGACTTCTGGGTCGGTGAATTTGTTTACCACGCAGTTTAGACTCGATCGGGGATACCCGCAGACTGCTACCTTTGTACCAGCACAAGGACTCGATCCGACGCTGGATGTGAGATTAGCAACTTCGGTGCAGGAAGTAACGCGGTTCCGCACTCCCGGAACCTCTGTAGCATCTGAAATAGCCGACGAACCTACAGGTTTTGGCAGTGTACGGAGTGTCCGAATTCAAGCGTTAGTGCAGGGTAAGGCCTCGCAGTTGGCCGAAAGTCTGGAGTTGAGGAGCTCTCCGAGTCGATCGGAAACAGAGATTGTAGCGCTATTGGGTGGCAGTTTCGTGCAGACTTTGGGACAGGGAGACAGTACACTGGCGATCGCAAATTTAGCCGGTGCGGGTTTATTTAACAACCTGCAATCTGCGGTAACAAACGCCACGGGATTGAGCGAATTTCGCCTATTTCCCACTCGAATCAGAGGTAACGAAGGACAAACAGCGCGATCGGGTTCTGGGAGTACCTCTGGTGCGGGTTCCCTCGGTTTAGGCTTAGAAGTTGGGGCCGATATCACGCGCAATATTTCAGCATCAATCATTCGAGTTTTGTCAGCAAATCAGCCGACAGAATTTAATTTGCGGTATCGCATAAGCGACAAAATTTTGCTGAGGGGTTCAACTAATTTTCAAGGAGACAATCGCGTCACCGCTGAATATGAATTGAGGTTTTAGTTAGCAAAAAATACCGTCTACAAAAAGCTGAATATCCTCAATCAGGAGCAGAGAATGTGAAAAGAAGAAAAGCACTCAAATTGATAACAGTAAGCATGAGCTCCTTAGTAGAGACAATATATTACTCGCGAGACCAATATATGCTTGGAAGTACGGTAAAAAATCATTATGACTGGATATTACTATACTGGATGCCCTATGACAATAATCTCTCAAGATTCGGGCAACCAATTATTCAAATGCTAAGTAAAGGTGTAAAAAATGACAAGGTTTTGGTCGTAGTACAATCAGACTTTAGTGGAGCCACACAAGTTTCTAGAAGCATCATTAGCCAAGATAAAGTGGATACCCAATACTTAGAAACAGCAGATAGTAGTAGTGCAGAAGTCTTGGCTGAGTATCTGACTTGGGCACAATCTCAATTTCAAGCCAAACGCTGGGCTATTGTGTTTTTAGGTCATAGTGGAACGCTTATGGAAATCAGCCCCGATGAACATCCCACCTCCCCTTCTATTTCAGCAATTAGATGGATGAACCTTCAAAAAATAAATCAAGTTATATTGGATTTTAACCAATCTGTAAAGGGAAATATAGAATTATTATTTTTCCAAAATTGTAATAAAGGAAATATTGAAGTACACCATACCTTCCAAAATACTGCTAAGTATACGCTTTCATCTCAACTCCAACTTGGAGCGCCAAATTACTATTACGAGAAATTGTTAAGTGATTTGAGCGATTATCCAGACATTGATGGTTCTCAGCTAGCTAAAAAGATTATGGATTATGAACAGCCTAATATGTACCATAGTTTGACATTAACTAACAATCATTATTTTCGCTATTTGCCAAAAAAAGTTAATGTTGTGATTGATTCTATTTTGCAAGCAGACATTGCGCCTGTGAAAGTTTTTATATCCTCAGTTTTATCGCCTGAAGTCAATTTTCCTAATAACAATACTGTAGTAGTTTATCATAGTTCTGGAGAAACCTTTGTGGATTTCGCAAATTTTTTACAAAAACTTACCCAATTATCAGGTGCAAGTCCGTCAGCTTGTAACGATTTATTTTTATTTTTAAATAATTTTATCCTTCAGAGAGTGCAACAGAATGGTGAATTATTTGACTCAAGAATTAGACATAAGTATAAAAATTTATCAGGTTTAGGTTTATTTTTACCTAGAAATCGGCAGAAACTAGAAAAATATTTGTATTTATCGGTTTATTCAGACTTAAAGCTTGTAGAGCTTTTTAATGCAGTTGTATTCGAGACCAAAAAGAACTAAAGATATTTGAGATATTTTACTTTGCCGACTTCACAGAAGCAGTCAGGGAAGTAAAACAACAGCCAGCATTCGCTCGCAATTTCAACTTTCTAATGCTATAATATAAATAGCAGAATCTAAGCCCTGCTGTTAACCCCGCACACCAGGTTATAGGAGTTAAGTCAAATGGCAAACAAACTCCAAGTCAATACACAGTCGATCGGCTACAGCGATTTTTATTGGAACCGCTTTAGTCCGCGAGTTGCGACTATCAGCAGCATCCGCAACGCCAATCACTGGGACGGCGGATTTATCACCTATATTGCATTTCCCACAAAAGTTGAAGCTACAGCAGCAATGAAATATTTGCTACTCCATCAAAAAGCTGCTGATGTCGATATGCGGAAAGCCCAGCGAATGAAAGCAAAAGGCATTCGGTGGGAACTCAAAATTCGGGGTTTAGCTTTTAATGAAGTGCTGAAGCTAGCGACGATGGACATAGCTGGCGCGCTAGTGATGTCGCCTGCAACTACTACTCAAGCCACAGGCTGATAGCTGCATACCTATGATAGGTTGGGTTGAGACAACAAAACCCAACCCTTCCAATATTGGTCAATATCCATCTTCCTCTCTTTTCTCCTCCTCTGTGTCCTCAGCGCCCTCTGCGGTTAATAAAAACAAAAAATCCTATAAAATATATGCGTTTCATCAGCCCCAAAACAGACTTTGCATTCAAAAAAATATTTGCTTCTTCCGAACATCCAGAAATTTTAATCAGCTTCCTAAATGCAATGCTGTATAATGGAGAACCCACAATTCAAGAATTAGAAATAATTGACCCTTATTCAGCCGGCAGCGTTACAGGATTGAAAGACAGTTACCTCGATGTCAAAGCCAAGATTACCGGAAACAAAACAGTGATTGTGGAAATGCAGGTACTCAACGTCGCCGCCTTTGAAAAACGGGTAGTATATAATGCAGCCAAAACCTATTCAACTCAACTGAAAGCTGGAGACGGTTACTTAAGATTAAATCCAGTCATTGCTTTAACCATCACCGATTTTATCTTATTTGAAAACACCGAAAAACTAATTTCACACTTTGAATTCACAGAAACCGAAGAGAAATTCGCCTATCCCAACTGCGAGTTAAAGTTAGTATTTGTGGAGTTACCGAAATTCACAAAAGAATTGAATGAACTCGAAACTCTGCCGGAAAAATGGATTTACTTTATGAAAAACGCGCCCTCTTTGGAAGCAGTACCAGAGACATTGGAGTCTGTGGTCGAGATTAATAGCGCGCTGGAAATTGCCAAACGAGCTAATTTGACAGTCAAAGAAGCGGAAGATTTGGACAAGCGAGAAATGTTTATTCAAGATCAGCTCGGATCTGTAATGAAAGGGATAGAAATTGGTCTACAACAGGGAATTGAACAGGGAATACAACAAGGAATCGAACAGGGGATAGAACAGGGGATAGAACAGGGGATAGAACAGGGAATCGAACAGGGAATAGAACAGGGAATCGAAAGGGGTAAAATTGAGGGGGAAATAGGATTAATTATGCGTCAGATCGTGCGGCGGATGGGTGATGTTACACTGGAAGTTCAAACTCGCATCCAGGGGTTATCTGCGGAACAGTTAGATGAGTTGGGAGAGGCTTTGTTGGATTTTAGGAGTCAAGAGGATTTGATCGCGTGGTTGGATTCTGCGGTTGGATGAACTGATGAGTTAAAAAGAGAGTCGGCGGTTGAAACCGCCGACTCTCATCGGGGATTTTTAACGCGGATTTGGTATAATTTCCAATCTCTGGATTCATTTAAACTTTAGTATCTGCGGCAACTTCACTCTGTACCAGCATCCAACCTAAGAGTGCTAAAATAATACCGAGAGCGAGAAAGCCTAAATCCCAAGCTAACTCGTTGATACCGGGTTTGACGTGGTGGATTCCCAGAATTTGATGGTCAACAATGCCTTCTACAAAGTCAAACAATCCCGCACCAATTAATATGGAACCGAAAAAAGTTTGAGTTGACAAAGGAACATCTTTGCGCTTAACCGCACGCCACAAACCGAAAATTCCCGCCACTGTTACCAACCAATCCGCAGCGTGAAACAGTCCGTCTCCGAGGGTATTCAATTCTAAACCGGCAACGGTAGCATCGGTTTTAATGCTGCTAAACATATGGTGCCACTGGAGGAGTTGGTGCAGCACAATGCCGTCAAAAAAGCCGGCTTGACCAATACCGAGGAGAATTCCGGCGATAATTAGAGGTCGGCGGTTGTTAATAGTGGTGGCGGGTGAGTTTGTGCGATCGTTCAATGGAAAACCTCAGATGCTTTAACTGCTGAGCCTCAGCCTGTGAAGAGAGTTGCAAGTACATTTTTTAGTTTTGCTGGGGAGGATGGGCGATCGCATCATCCGCGAGAGAGATTTCTGGAGTGAAGTACGAGCGCGCCTTGATTTTTGATGGATGATTGGAAAGTGCGATCGAATCTTGCCTGGAATAACTTCTAAAACACCATCCAAATACTAATTTATAGTTTTAATTACATTAAACCTCAACATATTTGCATAAAGTCCTCGCTTCAGGAATAGACGAACCAGATTGACGCAACTCTTCTAAATGAAAAACTATTGCTGCTTTAATTTGCTGTTCTACTTCCTCGATAGTTGTACCTGTTGCTACGCATCCGGGTAAATCTGGAACATAAGCAGAATAATTGCTTTCTGATTTCTGGATGGCAATTGCATAACGTATAATTCTGCTTTGACTATCTGCTTTTGGGTTGGCCAACACCATAGAGCCTTCTGGCGTCAATTCCCATCTGTCGCGAGGCGAATTAGTTTCTACATATCGTTGAACCAAGCCATCAGCAGCCAGTTTTTTTAAGACAACCATCATGTCAGGTTCTCGCGGTACATCTCGACGGGAAAGTGCATTCGCAAGTTCGTACCAACTCCACTTTCCTTGACCTTTAGCTACTAATTCCAGCAGCACTAATTGAAGTTGAGTTAATTGAGTTAAGTTTTGCATTAAAAGTCCTCCACGCTAGGATGAAATAAAACGCCAAATCCTTCTTTTAACTTATAATCCTCAAGAGTCGCTGTGTGAGCGTTGTTCCAGAGTTCATAAGCCTCATCGGGATTTTCTGGTTGTCCTGTGGGATAGCCAAGTTTTTTATACCTCAGATACTCGCGCAATTCATGAGTGTAGAAGCGCCAATCAACAGGCTCAGCTACAAGAGTTTGTGCGACTATACTTCTTAACCGTTCTACCATTCTTAGTTCTGCTTCACCCACAGGATTAAATCTGCGAACATGAGCTTCAACTAAACCAACGCCTTTATCAGTAATTTTAACATTGCGATCTGATAAGTTGAGAATCCGTCCGCCCGCTTTTGAGGGATTGAAAGGTCTGCCACTTATTGCACCTTTTGCTAGCATTGATATTCCACAGCGCGATTATCCGGTATCATGTAAGTTTATAGCGACAATCTCCCTAGCTCTCGATCTTAGCTTGCAATGACAGGTTTTGCTAAATGAATCCTATTGAGATATAATGTAGTTTGAACAAAACACCAATTATTGTCCTATGAAAACCATAGACAAAAGTCAATTAACAGCTCAATTACTAGAATT
>JAUBOH010000157.1:0-13598 GCA_036700145.1 Microcoleus occultus BM001215366 | reverse complement strand
ATGGCTCCCCCCCCTCGCCCCCCCTTGGTTTGGGGGGGATGGGGGGGGTGCAGTGTAGCCACCGAAAGCGTTGGCTGCGTAAAAATAGATCGATTGACTACCGGGAGTAATCAGGATATTGCGATCGGTCAAACTCAGTCCGTAACGTCGATTAAAATCCGTCCGCACCGCATCAATCAACGGTTGATAGCCTTGACTCGAACCGTAACGGCAAACTACCTCGCCGTATTCTGCACTCGCCAAAAGTTCCGCAGTACAATCGCGCCACAACTGCTCGACTTCCGGCAAAATAACCGGATTTCCGGCGCTCAAATTGATAAACTCCTGCCCGTTGCCGGCTCTGAGAGTTTCAATAATATCTTTCATAATTGCCCGAACTCCGGTGAGTTGGGACATCTGAGTACCAAATTGAGTTAGGGCAGGTTTCATAGCAAATGCAGCGGTAGGAATAGAAGTTTACTTATGATAACCGCAGTCGGAGGCCTTCGGATTTTTTTTGGCGATACCCCTTGCCAAACCCAAAATAATGTGCGATCGTATTTATAGTTGGATCGCAATAGTTTTTGGGATCTCTAAGAATCCAGATAAAAAAATTATTTACCTTTCTTTTTGCCTATGTTAATTGGAACGACAGAAGCAGCTTCCCTGTTGGGAGTATCTTCAACAAGAGTACGGGCTCTCCTACTTCAAGGCCGAATTCAAGGAGCATATAAAATTAGCAAAATTTGGGTAATTCCCCTGGTCAACGGAATGCCAGTAATTAGTCCTGGTCGCGCCGGCCCCCGTCCTCAATGGCACAAGCCTCCACCGCGTCCCATAACTTACATCCACATCAACAAAAATTCGATCGCTCAAAATAACCGCAAAGAACCTGAAGACCGAGTGCCAGTAATTTCCGTCAAAAAAGGTTCCAGCAACGTTTATGCTTGGGACGTAGAAGTCCTGGGAGGCTGTCGCATAGTTTATCGCCATGATAGTCCGAAAAACTGTGGCGCTCGCGTCTGGATTGAAACCTACTCCGAAGTTAAGTTGATCGATCGACAGTCAGAAATTCCCATTTCTCTGGCATCTACCCTGAAAACCTCAAAACAAGCAGATAGCCTTTTTCCCGATCGCCTGCAAATTTGATGCGGTAAACTTAATAAGCAATAATTACTTGAAGTAGGGTGGGTCAGCTACGATTTAAAATAGAAATCGCTATAATAAACCTAGATTTATTAAATCGAGCAGCAAAAATCCTACCCCAGTTAGCTCCTATTGACTGCGAGTAGTTTGTAGAAAGCGGTGCATCTGACCATCAGCAACAAGTAAAAATCATCATAATAAAGATGACACACTTTCCGCTCTCCGAATACGAGCAACTCACGGATCCAAAAGCTCTAGGGGTATATGACGAAATCTTGACAGAACTCGGGTTTGGCATCGTACCCAACCTGTTCAAGTCAATGGCCGCCAACCCAGACTTACTAGAAGCGAACTGGAAAAAGTTTCGGGCGACAATCTTGCAAGGAGACGTACCCCGCACCCTCAAAGAAATGATCGGCATCGCCATTTCCCAAGCAAATAATAGCGAGTACGCCTTAAAAGTTCACCTCCACGGACTCTCAGCATTGGGAATCAGCGAAGAAGTCCTGCGGCTGCTGGTTTCAGACTTTGCCAACTGCCCTTTGCCCGATCGCGAAAAAGCCGTAATTACTTTTGGTTTGCGGGCCGCCACCAACCCCCAGGCTCTTACAGCAACTCACTACCAAAATCTGCGGGATTTAGGACTAGACGATGCAGAAATCTTTGAATTGATTGCGACGGCCGACCTGTTTAGCAGTGTCAACAGATATACTGATGCTATTGACCTCGAAATAGATGCGTTGTAATCCATGTCCCGCTTCCCTACGATGGGTAATCGGCTAGAAGATCAAAACCGCGACGAACTTCTGCTAACAGCCCGTGGCTTATTAGCAGAAGCTCAATCCCTTTCCACACGCATTGCCGCAGTCAATGAAATTGCCACCGCAATTAACAGCACCCTCGATATCGATTTAATTTTTCGAGTCGTAAGCAAGCAAGCCAAATGGCTGCTAGATTTTGAACACTGTAGCATTTGCCTGCACAGCACTAACTCTTGCACCACGCTGTTTGGCAAACCCATCAATTTAGATATTACCAGCCTCCCAGAAAATGGCCCTATAAAAAAAGCCTTCAAAACAGCACAACCCCAACTAATTCAGGAAGGATTTGCGGATGGTGTTTTGTCCGGCTACGCCTCCCAAATTATCATTCCTTTGGCAAGCGAAGGTAAGGTTTTGGGGACAATTATTTTTGCGACAACCAAGCCACGGTCTTACAACCAAGAAGATGTGCGGATTGGTTATCTTTTAGCTTTGCAACTATCATCGGCCATTCGCAATGCTGAACGCTTTAAACAGATCGAGAGACTGTATGCCGAACTTGATGCCGAAAAGCACAAATCAGATAAGCTACTTTTGAATGTACTCCCGGTTGATATTGCCAATGAACTCAAAATTAACGGCAAAGTTGAACCAGTTCATTATGACAATGTATCGGTTTTATTTACCGATTTTAAAGGCTTTACTCAGTTAGCCGAAAAAATGACACCGCGAGAGTTAGTGGACGAACTGGACTGTTGTTTTTCTTATTTCGATCGGGTGGTGGATAAATACGGGTTGGAAAAATTGAAAACCATTGGCGACAGCTATATGTGTGCGTCAGGAATTCCTAAACCCAGTCTCACACACGCCCTTGACGCTGTGTTCGCGGCCCTAGAAATTCTACAGTTCATGGAACTGCGAAAACTGCATAAAGTTTATGAAAAAACTCCTTATTGGGATATCCGCATCGGCATTCATTCCGGCCCTTTGCTAGCTGGAGTAATTGGCAAAAAAAAGTTTACCTACGATGTCTGGGGAGATACAGTTAATACCGCATCTCGGATGGAATCTTCCGGCGTACCGGGAAATGTCAATATCTCCCACACAACATTTGAATTAGTCAAAGATGTTTTTGACTGCGAATACCGAGGAAAAGTTTCTGCTAAAAATAAGGGCGAACTGGATATGTATTTAGTTCGCGAGCTCCGATAACAATCTCCCCGGATTTATCTGTGGGGTCAATTCTTCAATCATCTAATCTAAAATCTCAAGGTGTCAATTCTTCAATCATCCAATCTAAAATCTAAAATCTAAAATCGATTGACATTATTGTTGCATAGTTAGATTAAAATAATACAGTTGTTGAGTTTATTTTTTAATTGTTTATGCAAATTTGGCAAGCCGATTTTTACCGCCGACCTCTCCGAGACGAAGCGGGAAAATCAGTCTGGGAACTTTTGATTTGCGACACGGCGCGAAGTTTTGAATTCAGTGCTTTTTGCAGCCAGGGGGGCGCAAATTCTAATTGGCTGGCGCAGCAGTTACAGCAGCAAATTCAAATTCACCAAAAGCCCGATCGCATTCAAGTATTTCGACCCCAGTCTCTGAGCTTAATTCAGGCTGCTGGCAAGGTTTTGGGCATCGAAGTAGAAGCAACTCGGCGCACTGCGGCCCTCAAATTGCTGCTGCAAAAACGCGCCAAAGAATATTCGAGTTTACCTAATTATACAGGCGAAACTTACAGTCCGATCGCCCTTGAGTCACCTCCGCCCGTTCCCTTACCCGAAAACCTCTGGGGCGAGGGCTGGCGTTTTGCTTCCCTACCCGCCGGCGACATCGAAGAAGCTTTCCAAGGGCGTTCCCTGCCAATACTGGAAATGCCAGAATTGCTGTTACCGCTGAATTTGGGCTTGGCCTCAACAGTACCCGTACCGGGAGTGGTAATTGATGGCGGGCGACAGTCGATGCGCTTGGCGAGGTGGCTTCAGGATGCCAAACCTTTTGCTTTGAATTATATCGCTGGTGCTCCCGACGGATTGATATTGGAAGCTGGATTAGCCGATCGCTGGGTTGTGGCTACTTTTGAAGATAGTGAGGTGAAGGCGGCGGCGAAAATTTACCAACAGCGCCAGCAATTAAGTCAAGGATTGCATTTTTTGTTAGTGCAGCCCGATGATAGCGGCATGACTTATACAGGCTTTTGGCTGTTGAATTTTGAGCGATAAGAGGTATGGCAAAAGGAAGAAGATGGATGGGAAATGCAGTCACAACAATATAGCCTTTCTCGGTAACATGAGGTGAAGAAAGCGGGCATAGGGCATAGGCCTCCGCGGGCATCAGTTGCGAGCGGTGCGTACCTCATTTTATTGAGAACCGCTATAGTTGCAGCAGTTAAGAACATCCTAACAGTCGGGCGCGGTTGCTATAAATATGATTTGTGATGTCGATCGATCGCCCGAACCGCCAACAAAAAAAATACCGCCAGAACTGTGTTCTGTGCAGATGCAGACTCAAGCATAAATTTTCAAACTCTATCTATTCCACAATTAAAATCAATCCGTTTTGGATGCCCTGGCATACTCGATCGATGTGAAAATGATCCTTTTGGTCGAGCCCGTCGAGGACTGCTGACTTGATCAGCCGTCTGTCGAGGGGAGTAATTTGGCGGAAGGCAAAGATGCGCTGGGCGATCGCCTCCACAGAGATTTTGGAGACGCTAGCAGAACTGACTGTCATGTCTTAACACCTTAAAAGTAGATATCAGAACCCTGTACTTTTATTTTTAAAGATTTAGTGAAGTTATGTTGTGATTAAAATCACATTTTTTAAGTAAAAATATAGTGTGTAGCCTTTCTCAGTAACAGGAGGTACTATCGGGCCTAAAGCCTAAAGCATAGGCATAGGGCATAAGGTATACCCCACTTTTTTGAGAACCGCTATATGTCGAGTCGCTATTATGATGAAATATTCAATTATTTTGAGGGGAACTTAACAATGGCCCGATAGAATCACTCTTATAAAGCTCAGGCAGAGGGTAAAAATGGCACAAGCAAAGATCGGAATTATCGGCGGCAGCGGTTTGTATAAAATGGAAGCCCTCAAGGATATTGAAGAGGTGAAAATTGATACACCTTTCGGTTCGCCGTCGGATGCAGCAATTGTAGGAACATTGGACGGTACAGCGGTCGCATTTCTGGCAAGACACGGCCGCAACCACACTTTTTTGCCCTCCGAAGTGCCGTATCGGGCAAATATTTATGCAATGAAGAGCTTGGGAGTTGAGTATTTAATCTCAGCGTCGGCGGTTGGTTCCCTGAAAGCAGAGGCAAAACCTTTAGATATGGTAGTGCCGGATCAGTTTATCGATCGCACAAAAAATCGAGTTTCTACCTTTTTTGGAGAAGGAATAGTCGGTCACATCACGTTCGGCGACCCGGTTTGCGGCGAATTGGCACAAGTGTTGGCAAGTGCGATCGAATCCTTGAACCTCCCCGACGTTACCCTGCACCGCGGCGGCACTTACGTCTGTATGGAAGGCCCCGCATTTTCCACAAAAGCAGAATCCCACCTTTACCGCAGTTGGGGGGCGACAGTCATCGGGATGACAAATTTGCCCGAAGCAAAATTAGCCAGAGAAGCAGAGATTGCCTACGCAACTCTAGCATTAGTCACCGATTATGACTGCTGGCACGAGGATCACGACAGCGTAACCGTAGAAATGGTAGTTGCCAACTTGCACCGCAATGCCGAAAATGCCCAGAAAGCCATTCAAGAAACAGTGCGGAGGTTAACAGAAAATCCCCCGGTTTCAGAGGCACATTCAGCTTTAAAATATGCAATCCTGACTCGGCTTGACAAAGTACCGGCCCCAACTAAGGAGAAAATGGGTTTGCTGTTGCAGAAATATTTGTAAAACGAACCGCGAAGACGCGAAGAACACGAAGGAAGAATTGCATCCCTTCTTTCTCTTCCTTCGTGGCCTTCGCGCCTTCGCGGTTCGTTTTAATCTTACGACTTATTAGTTATCCTATCGTTTACGGTTGTTTCTGGATTAACCAATCAACTGTTTGAAGGCATCGTGTTCGCGAATCTTCTCCAAATCAGCTTCAGTTTTTGCCAACTCTTTACACAAATTAGGATTGAGATTGAGGGCCCGCTTTAAATTTTCAATTGCTAATTCAATTTTACCTTGTAGCGCATAACATCGGGCTTTATTGTACCAAATTCTGTAAAAATCAGGTCTAATTTTAGCAGCATTGTCGTAGGAATCAATGGCCGCTTCGTATTTTTGCAATTTTGAAAGTGCAACGCCTCGATTGTTCCAAGCGTCAGTATAATCATTTTTGATTTGTAGGGCTTGATTGTAAGAAATTACTGCTTGTTCGTACTCCTGCATTTTGGAAAAAGCAACGCCTCGGTTGTTCCAAGCGTCGGCGTAGTCGGGTTTGGCTTGAATTGCTTGTTCGTAACAGCCGATCGCCTCTTGGTATTTCTGCAACTCCAACAATACCACGCCTCGATTGTTCCAAGCGTCGGGATAATTCGGGCGAAGTGTGGTAGCTTGTTCGTAAGAGGCGATCGCCTCTGGATACCGTTGCATTCTCGTGAGCACAACTCCCCGGTTGTTCCAAGTATCGGCTAAATCCGGCTGAATTTGCAGGGCCTGATTGTAAGCTGCGATCGCATCTTCGTAGCGGTTTTCAAAGAAACAAGCATCTCCCTGTTTGGCATAGTCGCCCGCTGTCAATAGCTGTTGGTAATTGCCGTAGTTAACCGGAGCAAATTCTTGTATTTGGGCGTCGGGCAATAAAAGGTCTGTTTCTACATCCGCTGGGTGATTTTGGTATTGAATTTCATCTAAGATACTTTCAGCGTCCGAAATTAATAGTTTTAATTGAGAGAGCGTATCGTAGCGGAGACTTTCAATTTCTTGGCGAGCAATTGTGGTCTGCTCGGACAATTTGCCCAACAGCAACCAAACAACAACTCCGGCTGCTGTCGGAAACAATGTTAAGGCAATTACCAGCCCGTTCAGCAGCAGGGCCGTGCGCCCGAAAGCAATGTCAACTTCTTCTTGAACTCGATCGCGAATCTCTTCTTTAAGTTGCTGCTGTGACAATTCCTGCTGAACCAACAGTGCCACGGCCGCAGGTTCCGATGCAGAAACGCTACTGGCGCAGACTAGAATAGTGGAAAGGGCGATCGAGCTAATACTTGTTGTAAAAATACTTGACAAACGCATTGCCTTAGTGATACGCACCTGATTTGCGATTTTCATCTTTCAAGAAATGCTGGTAAAGATGATCTCAGACTAGCCCATTTGTTCAAAAACTATTAAATATAGGATATCTGTTGTGCAGTCCCCTCCGATCAAATTGCTGACGCAAGAATTGCTAGACGAAGTTGCAGCTTCCTCCCGCAGCAGTCCCCGCGGGCGACAAAACTACAATTTCCACGATTTGTCAGAAAAGGTGCAGCGGTTTGTCAACGTGCTGCAACGGGGGACTTACGTCCGCCCTCACCGACACCTGCGCCCGCCGACAGTTAACGGTTTTGAGTTTTTTGCGGTAATTCAAGGAGAAGTCGGTATTGTTATTTTGAACGAAAACGGTCAAATCCTGCGATCGTTGCGAGTCAGCGCTGCTGGGCCCACCCGCGCTGTGGAACTTCCAGAGGGCACTATTCACACGTTAGTGGCTTTGGCACCGGATACTGTCATTTTGGAGTTCAAGGAAGGGCCTTATGACGTGGGGGCGGATAAAGACTTTTTGGCTGGTTTTCCGGCTGAGGGAAGTGCGGCGGCGCAGGAATTAGTTTTGATTTGGGAAGCGGAATTTAACGGTTGACTGTTGACTGATGACTGATGACTGCTTTCCTGTCAACTGCCCCATGCCCCATGCCCCATGCCCGATGCCCGATGCCCGATGCCCCATGCCCCATGCCCCATGCCCCATAACTAATGACTGATGAATCTAATTGTCGTCATGCGATTGTATAAATCTGGGGCGGTGCGAATGATTTTTCTGAGAAGTTCATCTGTCACCCAAAAGACGAGGGGAAAAGAAAACTTTTTGCTGAATTCGCTGCATACTAGGTTGGTAGAAATTAGCAATCGATCGATCGGCTCGACTGATTCCAAACCGAGGAGCATTAAAGCTGGAGGCTGTTCGCCGTCTACTTCTGCTGCGATTGTGCTGTAAAGAGTTGTCGCCGATTTGGGTAAAAACAGTTGCCGCGGTTTCTGGGGACAAGTTGCTTCGAGCCGATCGACTATTTCCTGCCGCAAAGCCAGGGAGTTGCAGTTGACTAAAACGAAAGAAGAGTAACCTTGGGAAAGACGAAATGCCCGCATTAAAGTTGAGAATGACCGCTCGTTATATTTAGCTGAGTCGTTTGCCGCTGTATTTTCTGAGCTTTTATCGACAAGCATAAAGTGCAGATATTTTATCTTGTTTTAGAGATTGTCTAGATTAACGGATATTTCTAAAGAAAATCTGAAGGTGACACAATTATTTTTTTCTTAAAAATATCCTGGATATTATAGCAGTGTTTTAAATTAATATCAATAGTGCGATCCACTCATTCAGCTTCACCAGCTTCCCGGCCACCTGCGGCGGTAAAACCAAAGTATCAAATGTAGTTAAACATACAACAAAATCACCTAGTCTTCAGAGCCAAAGGCAAAGTAAACCAAAAAATCGCCCCAGCACCGGGACTGCTAATCACCCCAATTTCCCCGCCGTGAGCGCCAATAATTTGCCGGCAAAGATATAAGCCCAAACCCAAACCGACGGAGTGTCGCGATCGATCGCCCCTAACGTAAAGGTCAAAAAGATGTTCGCACTGTTCCGGCAATATTCCCACCCCGTCATCTTCAACTGTACAGTAAATCATACTACTTGGGGAATTGGGGATTGGGAATTGGGAATTGGGGATTGGGGATTTATCGATATCCTGTTTCAGTTTGCTTTGATTTATGCTATTTTTTTCGGTATTGATTACTTTAGCATAAACCGTCAGATTTAGTCCGGGCAGATTGTGCTTTAAAGCATTAGCAATTAAGTTAGAAAATACGCGCCACAACTGAGTATTATCAGCATTTACAGCGGGCAAATCATCGGGAACAAAATTTGCAAAAGTAGCTTTAGCCTCATTCATTAAAGGCTCCAAATCAGCCGCCACCGCTGCAACTACCGCCTTCAAATCTACCCGATCGCAGTGCATAACCAAACCCCGCACTTCCCCGGCGTGAACTTCCAACAGCGAATTTATCAACCGCAATTGCTGCTCGCTACCTTGAATCATCCGCTCCAAAATAGAGCGGGGAATTACGATCGATTCCCCAGTTTTTGTCTGCCAATTTTTCAGCACCATTAACATTCCCGCCACCGGGTTTCGCAAGTCGTGAGAAAGAGCGTGAATAAACAGCCGCAGCGATTCTTGTGCTTGTTTGCGCTGCGTGATATCCTCAATTAAGCCCTCATAATAAAGCACAGCGCCGCTGCAGTGCCGTACCGCCCGCGCTTTCTCGGAAATCCAGACAATACTGCCGTCCGAGCGGTAAATTTGCGACTCAAAATCCGAGACTGTGCCACTTTCCTCGATCGATCGCAAAAACTGATTTCTGCGATGCGGATCGACGTACAACTGCCGCTCGATATCAGTAAACTTTGCCGTCACTTCTTCCGGGGAATCGCAGCCGTAAATCCGCGCCAAAGCTGGATTTGCCGTAATGTAGCGCCCGTCGGGAGTGCTTTGAAAAATTCCCTCACCCGCATTCTCAAAAATACTGCGATACTTCGCCTCCGCCACCTCCAACTGCTGGTAAGCAGATTCTAACTCGCGCTTGGTATTAAACTCTGTCCGTTGCAGACATTCGTACCAATAAACCGACAAATCGCAGATCAAACAAAACCAAAATAAATACAAATAAAACCCGCTCAGTCTAAAAGCAGTATACCTAGCAAAACTCAGATTTAAAATTAAATTTATGCCGACGTGGCAGAACAAAACGCCGAGTTGAGAAATCAGGTGGAGGCGCCAACGGACTGGCATCAGCGTAGCTTGGGTGAGAAATGCTAAACTCCAGGTTAAAATCGGTAAGTCCCCGACTTTTGCGACGGCTAACCCAAGTTGTACAACGACTGTCAGCGACCACGAAAAACCCAAAAATAGCAAACCGGGATAGCGCTTTCCGATCGAGGTTTTTTGCAGGACGAAACAAGTCAGCAAACCCAATTCTACAGCAGCGCTGGTGTACAAATAAACAATTTTAAACTCCCGGGGAGCGAATAATGCTTCGCCCAGGAGATAGATAATGATTGAGAAGGCAAAAAAGATGGCAATTCCCACAGCAGGGCGCAGCCGGTCTCGGAGGAAGCGATCGCGCCACACCTCGTAAACCGTTAACGCCTGAACTGATTTTGCATTGCCTAAATAGCTCATACTATTTTAGATTTGGGATTTTAGATTAAAGAATTGGGGAAGAGCGATCGTCCGAATTGACAGCAGGTAGCGAAAACCAGAAAGTCGAGCCACCTCCGGGAGTGCTTTCGACGCCTACGCAGCCACCGTGAGCTTTGATAATTTGCTTGGAGAGGTACAATCCCAAACCCAGCCCTGTTAATTGTCGGCTATTCGGGTCTTGAACGTAAAGTTCAAACAGAGATTCCCGCTGTTTGGCGCTGATTCCCACTCCATTATCTGTTACAGTGCAGCGAACCATTTTTACGGTAACTCCGGGCAATTTGCTGCCGGAACTGCTAAGTTGACTCTGATAACGGGGCATTTGGCAACTGCCGTCGAGGTTAAATTTGGCGCGGGTTTCCTGATTTTTCTGGGTGGTGTCGAGCATCCCAGGACGATCGCCCCCAACAGAGGCGACGCTCGCGATACAGCGGGCGATCGGAGTATTTTGGGATGTTAAAACCTGTGAATTTTCTTCAGAAATTAGCGCTGATTCAACTTCAATCACCTCTGCTTTAAAAGTGATATTAACTCCCGGATGATTGTGTTTGATAGCATTAGTCAGCAGATTTTCCAGCACCCGCTGCAAGTGTTTGCTGTCGGCATTAACTCTGGGCAAATCTGCGGGTATTTCAAACGTCAAAGTTGCTTGATTTTTTAGCAGCATCGGCTCTAAATCGGCAACAATTGCGGAAGTTAAAGACTGCAAGTGCAGCGGTACAGTATTAAGTGAAATACCTCTAACCTCGCTAGCGTGAGCGTCGAGTAGGGCATTAACCATAGTCAACTGATGTTCGCTGGCTTGAACGATCCGCTGCAAAATCGATCGAGAAACCGCAATATCCTGTAGACAGTCAGAGGGCGATTTGTTGAGCAAATTTTTCAGCAGTATTAACATTCCCATAACTGGAGTGCGGAGATTGTGAGAAACTGCGTGCAAAAATAGGTCTTTGAGGCGGTTGCTTTCTTGCAGTTCGTGCATTTTTTGTTGCAGTTGGCGGGTGCGTTCCTCGACTTGAGATTCCAAGTTGGCATTGAGAGCTTTTACCTGCTGCAAAAGTTGGGATTGCTGGAGAGCGATCGCCACTTGGGTAGCGAGTTTTTCTAACAAGTCAATTTCAAATTCCTGCCACTGGCGGGGCCCGGAGCACTGGTTGACGGCCAAGATCCCGAACAATTCTTCCCCGAGGACGATCGGCACATTTAAAGTAGCGCGAATTTGATAGTCGCTGTACAATTGGGCAACTGCACCGCCCAGTTGAGCGCTAGCAGTATCGCAGATAACTCGGACGCGGTTGTTAGCATAAAAAGTTTTCTGGTTTTCGAGGAAATTCTCGTCAGCGAGTACCCACCCCAAAAGAGAACGGCATTGAGCACCCACAGACTCAGCCACAACCTTACCGTACACTCTTGCAGCAAGATTTGCCCCGTCCGCGTCCATAATACCGATGAAAGCGCGGTCTGCCTTGAAAAATTGCCGGACTTCGGCAACAGTAGTATTGAGAATTTCTTCGAGGTCGAGGGAGTGGCGAATTCGCAGGGCGATTTCTGAAAGCAGGCGATCGCGATCGGAGGATGCTCGCAAAGCTGATAAAGCGCGGTGGCGTTCGGTCACATCTTGAACTGTGGCGGCAATCACGTTTGAGTTAATTGCGGACTGTTCGCAGACAGTGCGTACTTCCCCGTCGGCCAGCACGATCCGGTAATTAATGCAATAGGGTTTGCGCTCAAACATAGCTTGACACTGCGATCGCGCCACCAATTCTCGGTCTTCTGGATGTACAGCCTGCAAAAAAACGAACGGTGTCGGTTTGACAGTTCCTGGAGCCAAACCCAAGAGCCGATAAAGCTCGTCCGACCACTGCAATTCTATATTGGGTGTAAGATGTTCTGCGGATTCTTCGCAGTTATCAGTCGGCTCGATCGCGGTGCAATTTAAATCCCAATTTCCCAACTGAGCGATGCGCTGAGCGTTGGCAAGACTAGCTTCGCGATCGCGCAGCATGGCCGCCGTGCGGCGCACCTCCACCAGCGCTTGCTGGCGTTCTGCGACGGCGGCGGCCAACATCAGGGCCACAAGGGCGATCGTACCGGTAAAAGCTTGTAAAAATAAAACTGCCTGTTTGAGATTATCGCTTTTGGCCAAAAACGGGCCTCCTCCCTGCACCGTTCCCAAAATCGCGATGTAAGACACGATCGAATAAGCAAAAATTGCTCCCGGCGGTTGAAACCGCAGGGCGGCCCAAACTATCAAAGGAAAAGGCAAATACTCCAGCGGATACAAAGCGCTAGCTGCCTGTGTTTTCGAGCAAAAAACCAGCCAGCTAAAGCTTAGCAATAGAGTCAGCCACAGCGCTAATTCTGAATAATTAAAAATTAAAATTCGCAGACTATAGCGGTTTTGATCTGGCGAAAATCTGCGCTGGTAATTGCTAATTGGTAACTGGTAATTTGAAATTAGTAATTGATATTTTGCCCAGTGAAAAATTGTTCTAAAATTTGAAATAATCGGGGGTTTTCTTTTAAATTTAAAACTTGCAATAGCGTGGTTCAAAGTCAGCAAGACAGGGGTCACAATCAAAATTCCCATCGCGTCTCCGAGCCACGTAGTCCACCAGTTGCGAGAGAAATTGCTCCACTGAGCCCAACCAAAAATGCAAGTGCCCAAGTTGCCGAGGGTAGAACCGAGGAAAGTAGACCCGACGACAGCGCCCGCTACCAAAGCCAAAACATCTCGCAATCGATCGAGCTTAGTCGAAAATCCGCTCCGCCTCAGCGCCGATTCCCCCACTAAAGCTTGCACGGTGACGCTAAAGGCAGATGTAACTATGACGGCCGAGGGTATACCAGCAGTAGAGTTTAACAGCACCGAACCGAGGGCAATGAAGGGCCACATCTGCCGCCCTTGCAGTAGCACTGCCGCCAGAGCAATGCCGGCGGGCGGCCACACGGGAGAGGCTTCGGCTTTCACCAGTCCCAGTATCGAAACTGCGAGTTTTCCGGTGATAAAGTAAGCAAGAGCCAGGATGCCGGTGTGCAGAAGCGGTCGAGTGTGGCGGTTGAGCAGTTTCATGTTTGGGTGCGATCGAATCCTCCATTGCTAGTTTTTAATTTAGGCGGCCGATGGGCGATCGAACTTCCTCCGGGCGAATCACCTGACTGGGGGAGATAGCTGTTGACGGTTGACGGTTGACATCCCCATGCCCTGTTTGGCCCATGCCCTGTTTGGCCCATGCCCTGTTTGGC
>JAUBOH010000156.1:10500-13609 GCA_036700145.1 Microcoleus occultus BM001215366 | reverse complement strand
ATACTCTTGTCCCCCCCTTATTAAGGGGGGTTAGGGGGGATCGAGACTTCGATAAAAAAAAGATAAAACCCGAAAAAACCAGGAGTAAAATTAACATGATGAGAATTCCCACAACAACTTATCGGCTTCAATTTCATGCAGGTTTTAACTTTGACTGCGCCAAACAAATCCTTAGCTATCTGCAAGAATTAGGAATTACCGACGTTTACGCTTCACCGATATTTAAAGCCAGAAAAGGCAGCAGTCACGGATACGATGTCGTTGACTCAAATCAGATCAATCCCGAATTGGGAACCTCAGAAGATTTTGAAGCGCTCACATACGAAATCAAGAATCGGAACATGGGATGGCTGCAAGATATTGTTCCGAACCACATGGCTTACGACACTCAAAACTTGTTGCTGTTAGACGTATTGGAACACGGCCCGGATTCCGACTATTTCGATTACTTTGATATTGAATGGAATCACGCTTACGAACATCTCAGGGGTCGAGTGCTGGCTCCGCTGCTGGGCAATTTTTATGGAGAGTGTCTGGAAAATGGCGAGATTCAACTCAAATACAGCGAAATTGGGCTGACCATCAATTACTACAGTTTAAAATTGCCTGTAAAAATTGAATCTTATGCTAATTTTATCAGTCATAATTTGGGGCATTTAGGTAGGGAATTAGGCAGGCGCCATCCAGATTTTATCAAGTTTCTGGGAATTCTTTATCTGATTAAGAATACACCTTCAGAAACTACAGGTAAAGCCCGATACGATCAGATCGCTTTTGTCAAAGGACTGCTGTGGGAACTCTACAATCAAAATCCCATCGTGCAGGAATTTATCGATGAAAATATCAATTTTTTCAACGGAGAGAAGGGCAATTCTGAAAGCTTTAATTTGCTAGATGGTTTGCTTTCCGAGCAGTTTTACCGTCTGGCTTTCTGGAAAGTGGGCGCCGAAGAAATTAACTACCGAAGATTTTTTACAGTCAACGAACTGATTTCGGTAAAAGTAGAAGAAATTAAAGTTTTTCACAAAAACCACGCTCTGATATTCGACATGGTTGAAGAGGGAAAGTTTACCGGATTGAGAATCGACCACATCGACGGACTTTACGATCCGACAGAATATTTGAAACGGCTCCGGGAGAGAACCGGAGACACTTACATTACTGTGGAAAAGATTCTGGAACACGAAGAAGATTTGCCGTCATATTGGCCGATTGAGGGAACGAGTGGGTACGATTTTTTGAACTACGTAAACGGGGTTTTTTGTCGGTGCGATCGCGAACAGCAATTTAGCGAAATATATCAGAGGTTTACTCGCTTGAATGTTCCCTATGAACAGTTATTTTTAGATAAGAAAGGGCTGATTGTTGAGAAGAATTTGGCGGGAGATGTAGACAATCTGGCTCAACTGTTGAAGAATATCTCCGGTCAATCCAGACAGGGAAACGATTTTACTCGTCCGGGTTTGGAAAAAGCACTGGCGGCTGTTTTGACGATTTTTCCAGTGTACCGAACTTACATTAATCAAGAGGGTTTGAGAGAGTCCGATCGCACTTACGTAAAATATGCGATCGCCCACGCCAAAGAACAAGTACCGCGACTGCTCAAAGAACTTAAATTTATCGAAACGGTGCTGTTGCTGGAAGAAGAAGAAACCCTAACAGCCGAACAAAAAGAGCAGCGCCGGCACTTTGTAATGAAACTCCAGCAGCTAACAGGCCCGTTGATGGCAAAAGGCGTTGAAGACACGCTTTTATACGTCTACTACCGGCTTTTATCCCTCAACGAAGTGGGAGGAAACCCGAGTCAGTTCGGCGTTTCGCTGGCAGATTTTCACGAGTTCAACCAACAGCAGCAAGCCGCTTGGCCGCACAAAATGAATGCTACAGCTACCCACGATACCAAACGCGGCGAAGATGTGCGAGCCCGAATTAACGTTTTGTCAGAAATTCCCGATGAATGGGAACAGCAAGTCAGGTCTTGGAGAGAGCTAAACTCTTCTAAGAAAGTCAACTTTGTGAATCGAATGGTTCCCAATACTAACGACGAATACTTCTTGTACCAAACTCTGATCGGCAGTTTTCCATTTGAGGGAATTGAAAATACTGATTATGTCGATCGCCTGAAAGATTATGCCATTAAAGCCGTCCGCGAAGCCAAAGTTTATACGGCTTGGCTGAGACCGGACAACGACTACGAAGCTGGTTTTATGACATTTGTCGATAGCGTTCTCGAACCTTCAGAATCAAATCAATTCCTCAAGAAATTCATACCTTTTTGGAAAAAGGTAGCCCAGTACGGAATTTTCAATTCTCTATCTCAAACGCTGCTAAAAATCACAGCGCCGGGCGTTCCCGACATTTATCAAGGGACGGAATTCTGGGATTTAAGCCACGTCGATCCCGACAACCGCCGTCCCGTTGATTTTGACCGCAGAATTGAGGTTTTGCGGGAAATAAAACAGCAAGCTCAGACGGATATTTTGCAACTGGTTGAAGATTTGATAGCGACGCGAGAAGATGCTAGAATTAAGTTGTTTTTGACGGCAAGAGTCCTAGAAGCGAGAAAAAAATACTTGCAAGTTTTTCAATCTGGCGACTATCGGCCCCTGGTTGCAGCCGGCACGTTTAAAGATAATGTGGTGGCCTTTGCCAGAAGCTTTGGAGATACTACAGTTATTGTCATCGCTCCCCGGTTTTTGACGGGAATTGTCAAACCGGAAGAAATGCCGATCGGCAAACAAGTCTGGAAAGATACTAATCTGGAATTGTCCGAGCAAATGCCGTCGGTTTGGAAAGATGCGATTACAAATCAGCCAGTAGAAAGTAACGGTACGCTGGCAATTGGTGATGCTCTCAGTTACTTTCCCGCAGCTTTGCTGATCGGTCAATAGTGACTTGATTCTTACGCATCAAAACCAAAGAAACCGGGTTTTTAACCAGTATTAAAAACTCAAAAGCAGTATTTTCGTAAAAACCCGGTTTCTGACCACCCGTGCGTCCAAGACTATTTTTGAGTTAAAATAATCACAGCCAAGCCATCTTAGTAGCGGGAGAAATAGCAAAATGCGATCGCTCGTCAAAACCGAAACCAGTACCGAAACCCGACTCT
>JAUBOH010000156.1:0-10400 GCA_036700145.1 Microcoleus occultus BM001215366 | reverse complement strand
TTATCCTCGACGAATTCATTG
This sequence comes from Microcoleus occultus BM001215366, assembly GCA_036700145.1. Lineage (GTDB taxonomy): Bacteria > Cyanobacteriota > Cyanobacteriia > Cyanobacteriales > Microcoleaceae > Microcoleus. The sequence continues at coordinate 10,379 of JAUBOH010000156.1, read as the reverse complement.
CCGAAGCAGATGCGACGATTAACGGCCCAGCAGCCTTTGGCAACCCAGTTTTGAAGCTGTCCGAGCGCGACTGGGATTTTTTGTTAGATATGATGTTAGACCCACCTCCCCCTAATGAAGCTCTGATAAAACTATTTCAAGACTATCGCAACTCAAACAAAGAATAAATTGTGGACTTTATTATTTGTCCCATAAATAGAATAGGACGCAGTACAAGCAGTCTCAAAAAAGACCCATTTAATTCTGGAAATCCAGAATTAGATAGGTACTTAAAACAGTATGCGCCGAAAAACGATCTAGATGGGATTGCCAAAACTTTTGTTGCTTTTTTGCCTGAAGGCACTCAGATAGTTGGCTATTATTCTTGCTGTGCAGGCGTACTTGAACGCGAAGACTTGCCAGCAAACCTGCGAGAGAGGCTGCCCAGATATCCTATTCCAGCTATACTAATTGCTAAACTTGCAGTCGATCGCTCAATGCAGGGTAGAGGACTTGGCAAACAACTATTACTTCACGCCCTTGCTAGAGCAATAGATGTATCCGAAATAGTAGGAGTTTACGGTGTCAGAGTTGATGCCATAGACGAGAATGCAAAAGCATTTTACCAGAAGTTTGGTTTTTTAGAAGGCCAGGAAACTGCCCTTTCACTTTTTATGCTGATGAACACAATCAAACAGGCAGCAAGTGTGAATCCCTCCAATCCAACCGCTACTTAAACATAACTATTAATTTATAATTTTTACTTTTATTTTGCATCCAAAAGATCGATCGCCCCTACCAAACAAACAAATTTATACAACAAAGACGGCAAATACAACACAACGTATACGGTTTGCCACAATACCCGAATCGATCGAACCCCGTACATTAGGAAGAGTAAAGAAAAGCAGTCAACAACTGTAGCGTCCATCGGCAGATGAATGCAACCGTCCCCCAACAGGTTCGGTAAACACGCCTTCATCCCAAGGTCTAACCGCCCGCAGTATAGAGATCAGCACCCTATCGAAGACTGTATTAAAGCAGGACTCACTACCCGTAAACCGCGAGGTAAAATCGCAGTCCTGAATAACCAGACTATCGCACAGATAGAAAACCAAAATTTTGTAGTCATTGGAGCCGGAACACCCCTATGGGAAAAGTAGTTGGAATTGACTTAGGTACGACAAACTCCTGCGTCGCAGTAATGGAAGGCGGCAAACCCACCGTCATAGCCAACGCCGAAGGGGGTCGCACCACACCTTCCGTAGTAGCATTTGCGAAAAATGGCGATCAGCTCGTCGGACAAATCGCCAAGCGTCAAGCAGTGATGAACGCCGAAAACACCTTTTACTCAGTAAAACGGTTTATCGGGCGCAGAATTGACGAAGTAGCCCACGAAACCACCGAAGTTTCTTACAAAGTCCTCAACGTCAACGGTAACGTCAAACTCGACTGTCCCGCCCGCGGCAAACAATTTGCTCCCGAAGAAATTTCCGCGCAAGTTTTGCGAAAACTTGTAGAAGACGCCAGCAAATACCTCGGCGAAACTGTCACCCAAGCGGTAATTACCGTTCCCGCGTACTTCAACGACTCCCAGCGCCAAGCTACCAAAGACGCGGGAAAAATTGCCGGTATCGAAGTGCTGCGGATTATTAACGAACCTACAGCAGCAGCTTTAGCCTACGGATTAGATAAAAAGAGCAACGAAACCATCCTCGTATTTGACTTGGGTGGCGGTACCTTCGACGTATCGATTCTCGAAGTAGGCGACGGCGTATTTGAAGTGCTCGCAACAAGTGGAGACACTCACCTCGGCGGTGACGACTTCGACAAAAAAATCGTCGATTTCATTGCTAACGACTTCCAAAGAGCCGAAGGAATCGACCTCCGCAAAGACAAACAAGCACTGCAACGCCTGACAGAAGCAGCCGAAAAAGCCAAGATTGAACTTTCGAGCGTTACCCAAGCAGAAATCAATTTGCCGTTTATTACCGCGACTCAAGACGGCCCAAAACACTTGGACACGACTTTGACGCGGGGCAAGTTTGAAGAACTGTGTTCGGATTTGATCGATCGCTCTCGCATTCCCGTAGAAAACGCGATCCGCGACGCCAAATTAGACAAATCTGCAATTAACGAAGTCGTATTAGTCGGCGGTTCTACGCGCATTCCAGCAGTGCAAGAACTGGTCAAAAAAATCCTCGGCAAAGACCCCAACCAAACGGTAAACCCGGACGAAGTGGTCGCAGTAGGTGCAGCAATTCAAGCCGGCGTGCTCGCAGGCGAAGTCAAAGACATCCTGCTGCTCGACGTTACCCCGCTGTCTCTCGGCGTCGAAACCTTGGGCGGCGTCATGACCAAAATTATTCCCCGCAACACCACTATTCCTACCAAGAAGTCGGAAACTTTCTCGACTGCTGTAGACGGTCAAACTAACGTGGAAATTCACGTTTTGCAAGGCGAACGGGAAATGTCGGTTGATAACAAAGGTTTGGGAACTTTCCGCTTAGATGGAGTTCCGCCGGCCCCCCGCGGCGTACCGCAAATTGAAGTTACTTTCGATATCGATGCTAACGGTATTTTGAATGTAGCTGCTAAGGATAAAGGTACTGGGAAGGAGCAATCGATTAGCATTACCGGTGCTTCAACTTTGCCCAGCAATGAAGTCGAGAAGATGGTGAAGGAAGCCGAAGCGAATGCGGCTGCTGACAAGGAACGCCGCGAAAAGATCGATCGCAAAAACCAAGCCGACTCTTTAGCCTATCAAATCGAGAAGCAGTTGGCAGAATTGGGCGATAAAGTTCCTGAAACCGACAAGACTAAGGTTGAAGGGTTGATCAAAGATTTGCGGGATGCGATCGCCTCTGAAGACGACACAGCCATCAAGACGCTGACAACCGAGTTGCAACAAGCGTTCTACGCTGTCAGCAGCAACCTGTACCAGCAAGCAGGCGGCCCGACTGACGGCCCCACAGGCGGCCCCACAGGCGGCCCCACAGGCGGCGGCGACGACGTGATTGACGCCGACTTCACAGAAGGCAACAAATAGCAGGCTCAACTGAAAGCCCGCAGCTAGAAGCAAGAAACCCGGTTTTGAATAGAAACCGGGTTTCTCATAATAGGTTTGTAGTAAGGACTTCAGTCCTTTCTTAAATCTTTGAGCCTATAAGGACTAAAGTCCTTACTACAAACGATTTGTATTATGGGTAATTAACCGGGCATATTTGAACGCAATCAGGAGTCATTTAAATGTCTCGTTCTCCCATACAAAATTCCTCCGCAAATACTCCCAACAAATCTCAGGCTGCATCTTTGCGCCGCCTCCGCCGCATCAGCCACTTACTAGACAATGCCATTCCCATTCCCGGCACAAAATACCGCATCGGACTCGATCCGATATTGGGACTGATACCGGGCGGCGGCGATTTTATCGGCTCAATTTTCGCAGGTTACGTAGTCTTCAAATCCGCTCAAATGGGAGTGCCGCAAGAGACTTTAGTAAAAATGGCAGCTAACATCGTATTTGATACAGTTGCTGGCACTGTACCGGTGGCTGGAGACTTATTCGATGTTGCTTGGAAAGCTAATGTCAAGAATATAGAATTGCTGGATGCTCATTTAGGTTCTCCCGAACAAGGCAAAAAAGCCGATTGGCTATTTGTGGCGGCGTTGCTGTTGGGTTTGATGTTAATTGTCGGAGGCGTGATTTTCTTGAGCGTGATGCTTTTTGGGTGGGTATTTCGAGTAATTACAGGGCGGTGATTTTGGGTTTTAGACCCAATTTTTCCGATCGAGCGATCGCCCTCTCCCGAACCTAAAATAATATATCTTAAGGGTATTGACAAACCCTATTAAATGTGTACTTAAATTTTAAAAATGTTTCAAATTAGCTATTTCCCGATCGCCCTTGAGTCAGATATAGTTATATAATAATCCAGACTATAATATCAGTTTGATATAAATGCTTGAATTATCAGCCCTCGGGCTGCTACAGCGGCAACCCCTGCACGGCTATCGGCTAAAGCAACAACTGGAGCTGTTTATGAGCAGTTGCATCAGCGTCAACTACGGAGCAATTTATCCGCTGCTGAAGCGCTTGGAAGAGCGAGGCGAGATTTCGGTAATTGCCGAAGAAGCCGGAGATGCGGGCTGTCCGCGCAAAATCTACGGAATTACCGCCCAAGGGCGCGAATTCTGGCGGGAAAAAATGCTCGAACACCCTCAAGAAAGCTGGGTTAACAGCGGTTCCCGGTTCCGAATCAAGTTTTTCTTTTTTGGCGACTTAGAACCCGCAGAACGGATGAAATTGTTGGAACACCGTTTGCGAATCTGTTACATCCGCCAAGACTACATCGAAAGCCTCAAGAGCGAATATCCACTAACCGACGACTATCAATTCGCCTCTGGCGATCGCTGCAAGTCAGTGCTGGAGTCAGAGATCGAGTGGTTAACCGAGCAACTAGCCAAAGAAAAAAGCGCGATCGCCCGAGTGCGTGACTCCCCAACCTCCGCTGAATCCGCCGACTCCAAGGGAAAATCCTTCCAACTCACCCACTCAGGTGAGTCATAAGAAGGATGTGTAATCTTCCCTGCCGATCGAAAGTTTTGAGAGATCACAACCAGCTTTCCTAAAAATAATCACCCCAGGCTTGGCTAACTGCGATCGGACTAAAGCGCTTCACATACCCCAACCCCATAAAAAAGGGACTTGTCCTTATTTCATCCCATTTAAAAGAGCTTGTCCTTATTCCCCCCAGTTTGAAGGGGGCGGCGGGGGATCGAAGATTCCGCCAAAGCCTAGGTAAGTCAGATGTTAAAAAATACGTGGTGCTGCCAATGAATTATTCTAAATCCCCAGAATCCGTCGTTGAAGCTCAAGAGCCAAAATCTGCCCCGCCGGAACTGCACCCAACGGATGCAGACAGCGGTCTACCGCAGGATTTTCCCCCTGTTATCGATCGCCCCCAGCCAGTTGCTAAACCACGATCGCGCTGGCCCCTAATTGCCGCGATCACGATCGCCACAGGCGCAGCAGGTGTCGGCTTGTACTCGTGGCAATCGAGCCACAATCGCCCGCAGGCGGCAGCAGCAGCCCAACCCAAAGCCATACCAGTCAAGCTCGCAGCCGTTGAAACCAGCTCAGTCCAAGATGCCTCGGAATTTGTCAGCAGCTTAGAAGCAAAACGCTCAGTAGCAATCAAACCTGAGATCGATGGGCTAGTCACCGAGATTTTTGTCAAATCCGGGGACTCGATCAACAAAGGACAAGCCATCGCCCGCATCAAAAGCGACAGCGCCCAAGCTGGCTTGAGGCAATCCCAAGCCAACCTGATCCGCGCTCAATCCCGATACGCCGAATTGCAAGCAGGCACCAGGCCCGAAGAAATCGCCCAAGCTCAAGCCCAAGTCGCCCAAGCAACCGCCAATTTCGCCCAAGTGCGATCGGGCTCTCGGCCAGAAGAAGTTGGTCAAGCTCAAGCCCAAGTTGCCCAAGCAGAAGCCAACCTCGCCGATGCCCAAACAGGTAGCCTCTTAGAAGACATCGCCCAAGCCAGAGCGCAAATAGAAGCAAGCACAGCCGAAGCAAAGCTAGCCAGCCAGCAGCTTGCCAGATATCAGGCCTTGGCAAAAGAAGGCGCAGAATCCGCCAACACCCTGGAACAATACACCCAAAAAGAAAGCAGCGCCAAAGCCAACCTCCGAGAAGCTCAAAGGCGGTTCCAGCAGCGGCAAAAAAACAGACAAGCCGAGATCGATCGGCGAACAGCAGCCTTGCAACAGCAGCGACAAGCTTTGCGGCAATTGCAAAACGGTTCGCGCCCAGAGGAAATAGCCAAAGCCGAAGCAGAAGTCGCACAAGCCAAGAGCAAACTAGCCCAGTTAGCCAACGGTACGCGCCAAGAACAGCTCGATCAAGCCCAAGCGCAAGTTGCCGAAGCCGCCGCTCAAGTACGCGGCTTTGAAGTACAACTGCAAGAAACTGCTGTCATCGCGCCCTTCGCCGGAGTCATCGGCGACATACCAGTGAAAGTTGGTGACTACTTGAAAAAAGGCGACCCCATTGCCACCCTGACAGAGAACCAATTGCTAGACTTGCGGTTATCAATTCCTTTGGAACGTCAGCCGCAATTACGCTTAGGGCTGCCAGTACAAATGCTCGACACTCAAGGTAAGGCGATCGCGATCGGTCAAATCAGTTTTATCTCCCCAAACGTCAGCGCCAACTCCCAAACAATTTTAGCTAAAGCCACCTTTCCCAACCCCAGCGGCGAACTGCTCAATCTCCAGTTTGTAAAAGCCAAAGTCATCTGGAAACAGAACCCCGGAATTTTAGTTCCAGTAATAGCAGTTACTCGCTTAGGAGGGCAAACTTTTGTCTTCACAGCTCAAAAGCCGGAACAGCCACAACCTGGAACGCCACCTTTAATAGCGCGGCAAAAGCCCGTGAAATTGGGAACCATTGAAGGAAATAATTATCAAGTTATCGAAGGTTTGAAAGCCGGCGAAAAAATTGTTGTAGCAGGCATTCTAAACTTGACCGACGGTGTGCCAATTATTGCTCAAGAGCAAGAAGTTGGAGCAGGTAAGCGATAAGGTTCGTAGTGAGGACTTTAGTCCTGATTCTGTCAAGGACTAAAGTCCTCACTACAAACTATTTTTATAATGGTTATACGATCGGACACGATCTGACTAAAATTAATCCTTTTCATCCTTAAATCCCGATCGCCATTTAGCAATTAGCCATCAGCCCTCAGCAACGACCCATTACCCCAATAATGTAATGTTTGCAGATTTCTTTATCAAACGACCAGTCTTTGCTAGCGTCTGCGCCTTAATTATTGTTTTGGTAGGCGCAATCAGCATTCCCACATTGCCGATCGAGCGCTTCCCCGACATCAGCCCCACCCAAATTAGCGTCACAGCCAACTATAGCGGTGCGAGTGCTGAAATTGTCGAAAATGCAGTTACGAACATCCTAGAAAGGCAAATCAACGGCGTTGAAGGACTAAAATATCTAACTTCCAGTAGCAGTAACGATGGCACCAGCACCATTACAGCTACCTTTGATTCATCGCGCAACAAAGACATTGCCGCCGTCGATGTTCAAAATCGAGTTGCAGTCGCCCAACCGCAACTACCAGATGCCGTACAGCGCACAGGAGTTAGAGTTACCAAACAATCTACCAGTCTCCTGCTGGCGATCGGCTTATTTACAGAAAACAAAGAATACGACACCACATTTTTAAGCAACTACGCCGACTTGTATTTAGCAGATGCCTTAAAGAGAGTAAAAGGCGTTGGCGATGTGCGAATATTTGGGGAAAGACGCTATGCAATGCGTTTGTGGATAGACCCCAATAAATTAGCAGCGCGCCGTCTCACAATGCAAGACGTAACGAGGTCGATTAACGAACAAAACTTGCAAGTTGGTGCTGGGAGAGTTGGTCAAGAACCCGCTCCAGACGGGCAAATGTATCAAATTGACTTGCGTGCTGAAAGTCGCCTCAAAGAACCCGCAGAATTTGAAGATATCGTCCTCAAAACAGAGGCAAATGGAACATTAGTTAAGTTAAAAGATGTAGGAAGAGCAGAACTAGGAGCCGAAAATTACAGCTCATTTCTGCGATTTCGAGGCAATGATGCAGTAGGTTTAGGGATTTACCAACTGCCTGGAAGTAATGCTTTGAATGTTGCCCAGGCCGTCAAAGCCGAAATGGAAAAACTAGCTGTTGCTTTCCCTCCGGGGTTGATACATAGAGTAGCGCTGGACACGACTTTGTTTGTACAAGAGTCGATGGCAGAAGTAGTCAAGACATTATTTGAAGCAGTCTTGCTAGTGGTGATAGTGATTTTTGTGTTCTTGCAAGACTGGCGCACAACTATTATTCCTATCATCACAATTCCCATTTCTTTGATTGGGACGTTTGCCTTTATCAAAGTTTTCGGATTTACGATTAACAGTTTATCTCTGTTTGGTCTGACATTAGCGACGGGATTAGTGGTTGATGACGCTATCATTGTAGTAGAAAACATTGACCGTTTAATCCGCCAAGGTATGAATGCCCGCGAAGCCGCTTTTGAGTCCATGCGGGAGCTTTTTAGTGCTGTAATTGCGACTTCTTTAGTATTGATGGCAGTGTTCGTGCCCGTGGCATTTTTCCCCGGAACTACCGGAGCGCTTTATAAACAATTTGCGCTGACAATTGCTTTTTCAGTCCTGCTTTCTACCTTTATTGCTATTACTCTCACACCCGCTCTTTCCGCTATATTACTGCGTCGGGGGCAGAAGTTTGGTGGCCCGCTGGGTTGGGTTTTTGACCGTGTGAATGGATTTCTGAATTGGATACAGCGGCAATACCGACAATCCTTAATATTTTTGACACGAATTAAGACTATTGTCACCCTCGTATTCATCGGTTCTCTGGGAGTAACAGCTTGGCTTTATTTATCAGTACCGACAGCATTTATCCCGGAAGAAGACCAGGGCTATTTTCTGACAATTATTCAAGGCCCCCAAGGTGTTTCGCTGCAATACACTCAGAAAGTAATGGACGAAGTAGAACGAGAAATCCTCAAACTTCCTGAAGTTGTCGGTACTTTTTCAGTGGGTGGATTTGGTTTTAGCGGCAGCACTTCTAATCAAGGCATTATATTTAGTACACTTAAAGCTTGGAAAGAACGTCACGGAGAAGATCAAACAGTACAAGCAATTATTGGTAAGTTGCGAGGTAAGTTTGGCGCGATTCCAGAAGCTAGAATTTTCCCTGTGAATCCGCCTGCAATTCAAGGTTTAGGTCAATTTGGGGGTTTCCAATTTCAATTGCAAGACCGCAAAGGTAACAGCGGTTTAGATGCTCTAGTTCAGGCTATGGGTGGGATTTTGAAGCAGGCGAATCAAACCCCGGGATTGCAAGCAGTATTTAGTACGTTTGCTGCAAATACGCCTCAGTTAATTGTGGAAGTTGACCGCAATCGAGCTAAGGCTCTAGATATTCCCATTAATGATGTTTTCAGTACGTTACAAACGGCTCTGGGTTCGCAGTATGTAAACGATTTTAATCTCCAGCAGCGTAATTATCGGGTGTATGTTCAGGCGGATAAACAGTTTCGCGATAACCCTGAAGATATTGGGAAATTGTATGTGCGTTCTGGAAAAAATGAAATGATTTCTTTGAGCAATTTGGTGAAGCTCACTCCGGTGGTGGGAGCGCAAACTGTTAACCACTACAATTTATATAGGTCTATTGAAATTAACGGTTCTCCGGCTCCGGGAGCGAGTTCTGGACAGGCGCTAAAATCGATGGAAAAGGTGTCGGCTCAAGTTTTACCAGCAGGTTTTGGCTATGAATGGTCGGGGAGTTCTTTAGAAGAAATTGAATCGGGGGGTCAAGCACCGATTATTTTCGGTTTGGGGCTGATTTTTGTGTTTTTGGTTTTGGCTGCTCAGTATGAAAATTATGTCGATCCTTTCATTATTTTGTTATCGGTTCCTCTGGCGATTTTAGGTGCACTTTTAGCTCAGTCGTTGCGGGGTTTGGCGAATGATGTTTATTGCCAGATTGGTTTGGTGATGTTGATTGGATTGGCTAGTAAAAATGCGATTTTAATCGTGGAGTTTGCTAACCAGTTGCGGGAGCGGGGATATCCAATTGCTAAGGCGGCAGTTGAGGCTTCTGAAGAGCGTTTGCGACCGATTTTGATGACTTCTCTGGCTTTCATTTTGGGTATTGCTCCTCTGGTTAACCCAGAAGGTGCGGGTGCGGCGAGCCGCCGATCGCTAGGGAATGCGATCGCGGGGGGGATGGTTGTTTCTACTTTTTTGAGTTTGTTTATGGTGCCGGTTTTGTATGTGGTGATTGTCTCGGCTCGCGATCGCTTTACGAAACGCGATCGCCCGCAAAATCCGCCCGATGATGGCACAATTTTGAACGGGAAAACGACTGCTGGCGAGGAGGTTGAACGCGACAAAGTATCGCCGTTTTAGTTGGTAAGTTGAAAAGGCGATCGTTTTGTGAGTTGAATTGGTGCGATCGCCCAAAACCCGCCAATCCCCAATCAAAACCCCCAAAGTCCCCAGATTAGTCCGGGGATCAATTCTTCAATCCAAAATCCCAAATCCCAAATCCCAAATCGATTGACACAGGCCCCCATCTGCGGCTACGCTTTGAAGTTAGAGGTTGCTTGCTTGTAGAGGAGGCAGCCCGCGTCGCCCAAAAATCTAGTTGCACTGCCCAAAGCTGTTGGTAGCAGCAATGGACAGCATAACCGCCAAACTGGAACAAGCAGTCTGGAGGCTAACGGAGTATCTTAACATTCTCTGTAGCCGCCCTGCTATGTGTTGAACTGCGGGGCGGCTGGGTTTTTGGGTTTTTCTAGAAAACCCAAAACCAGGAGAACAT
>JAUBOH010000155.1:0-13649 GCA_036700145.1 Microcoleus occultus BM001215366 | reverse complement strand
AGCGTAATTTTTAAATTACTTAACATACTTTGTTTTATTACCGCCTACTTACTTAGCTGATATTTTGCACTTTATATATAATACCAAATGAAAAGTAGGGACACGGCAATGCCGTGTCCGGCTGAGGTTCATAGTGAGAACTTTAGTCCTCACACACATCTGAGGACTAAAGTCCTCACTACCAACCAAAGAATTAGCGAACCGAAAGAATGCGATCGCCCAATTCCATACTTTTTGTCAAAACTTCCTGCCGCGCCCACCGATCCGCCGCCAAAATATCGTCTAAAGCGGGAGTTTCACAGTTATCGGTTTGATGTTTATCGCACACCTTTTCAATTAACTTCGGAATATCCAAAAACTGAATTTTTTCCTCCAAAAATAGCGCTACCGCCTGTTCGTTTGCCGCATTCAGCACCGCAGGCATCGAACCGCCCGCGCGCCCAGCCGCATAAGCTAACTGCATACAAGGATACTTTTCGTGGTCTGGTTCTCGGAAAGTTAAATCACCGGATTTTACTAAATCTAGCTGCGGCCAATCTGTCTGAATTCTTTCCGGCCAAGACAAAGCGTAAAGTAGGGGCAAACGCATATCAGGCCAGCCCAATTGTGCCAAAACGGATGTATCTTGTAGCTCAATTAACGAGTGAATGATACTCTGGGGATGGATGACAATATCAATATCATCATAATCCATTCCGAACAAGTAATGAGCTTCAATTACTTCTAATCCTTTATTCATCAAAGTAGCAGAATCAATCGTGATTTTCGGCCCCATTGACCAATTCGGATGTTTCAAGGCATCGGCGACTGTTACTTCTGCTAATTTGTCGATCGGCAAATCTCGAAAAGCACCCCCCGAAGCTGTGAGAATAATTCGTCGCAAACCGCCCGCAGGCAAGCCTTGCAGGCACTGAAAAATTGCCGAATGTTCCGAGTCGGCCGGTAATATTTTAACGCCGTATTTTGCGATTAGGGGGTTGACAACGGGGCCGCCGGCGATTAATGTTTCTTTATTGGCTAAGGCAATATCTTTGCCTGCTTCGATAGCCGCAATTGTTGGCAGCAAACCGGCACAGCCAACTATGCCAGTGACGACGGCTTGAGCGTCGCCGTATTTGGCAACTTCGACAACGCCTGACTCGCCAGCAAGTAAAATAGGTTGAGGATCGATATCGGCGATCGCCTCTTGCAATTCCTGTAATTTATCCTCGTCGCAAATTGCGACAATTTCCGGCCGAAACTGCCGTATTTGCTGCGCCAGCAAAGTTACATTTCGTCCGGCGGTTAACCCGACAATCCGAAATCGATCGGGGTATTGAGCTACAATATCCAGAGTTTGAGTGCCGATGGAGCCTGTGGAGCCGAGAAGAGTTATTGCTTTCACAATTTTTTAAGGTTTTGTGGATTATTCTAATATTACGATTACCAGAACTCAAATTAGCGGTTAACTATGGCGTGGCAAGCATATTTGAGGGAATCATATTTTGAGTGGTGAGCCCGTGCCAGATTTAATGCAGAATGGGAAAAATTTTGCTGATGACCGTGAGGATATCAGCGTCTCAATGGCGGAAAATATAGAAGAAGGTCGATCGCACTTACCGTCGAGTTTGGTTTTGGCGATCGCCATTGCTGCTACAATTTTCTTTGCCTGTAGCAGTTTACGGCACGCTTTATTCCAATCCACAGCCTTCGATTTGGGAATTTTTGACCAAGCGATTTACTTAATCTCCCAAAATCAAACGCCTTTTTCTTCTTTGATGGGGATTCATATTTTGGGAGATCACGCAGCGGTAATCTATTATCCGCTGGCTTTGCTGTACAAAATTTACCCGGATGTGCATTGGCTGCTGTTGGTACAAGCCGTTGCTTTGTCCCTGGGGGCTTTGCCTAGCTGGAGTTTAGCGCGTTTGGCCGGCTTAAATCAAGAAGAGTCTCGGGCGATCGCATTTATTTACTTACTATATCCGGTAATATTTAATATCAATTTATTTGATTTTCACCCAGAAGTAATCGCTTTACCCGCACTTTTGGCAGCAATTTGGGCGGCGCGTTTAAATAAACTTGTGTGGTTTTGTACCACTATTCTGCTGGTGTTGAGTTGCAAGGCAGTTTTGTCTATAACCGTTGCTGCGATGGGTTTTTGGCTGTTTTTTTGCGAGAAAAAACAACGGTTTGGGGCGATCGGGCTTTTACTCGGTGTAGCATGGTTTTTGATAGCTTCCCAAAAAATCATCCCCTACTTTAGCGGTAGCGAAGTCGCCGGAGTCGGGCGCTATAGCTATTTAGGCAAATCCGTCCTAGAAATCATCATCAACCTCATATTAAAACCACAGCTAGTATTAGGAAAAATCCTTTCCTTCGACACATTCAAATACTTATTTGTCCTCACCTTACCCGTGATTTGGCTATTGCTGCCATTCTCCCGCAAAATCCACCTCAAATATTTAACAGCCCTAATTCCAGCCATCCCTACATTAATTATCAATATCCTCTCCGATTTACCATTTCAACGCAGTTTAGCTTATCAATATTCAGTGCCAATTGTGCCATTTTTAATCTTAGCAATTATCACCCAAGCAGCAGCAATCAAAAACGCAGGTCAACTTACATCGCTCAATCCAGGAAATATTCAATTACCAAAAATAGCAGCTAATTTACCCTTAAAAAAAATCCCAATTCCGCAACTGTGGCTCGGAATGCAATTACCCAAAGCAATGGTAATTTGGTCATTAATAATTTTCCTATTGCTGGGAGAATCTAAAGACTTTATTCTGTACGCAAATAGACTAGATACCTGGCAAGCTACACGGGAAGCAGTCGCCCAAGTTCAACCCCAAAGCAGTATTTTAACAGATAATAGACTCGCCCCTCACTTTACCCACCGCCCCATAGTAAAATTGCTTTCACAGATTTCTGCCCAAACAAATTTAGCTGAATTTCAATACATATTATTAAACTTGCGCCATCCCTGGCCTGATACTGAAAAAATTGGTGATAGCTTAGCAAATAAGCTTAAAATATCTCCCGATTTTCAATTAACTTATCAAAAAAACCAAGTTCTACTATTTAAACGTAAGTAAGTAGGTGCTAATAAAACAAAGTATGTTAAGTAATTTGACAATTACGCACGGGTACGTTCGTAGTGAGGGCTCCATTCCCTGTAAAAAAGGGCTAAAGCCCTTACTACAAACCTTGAATTATTTACACCGACTTACTTATCGCTAATTAAATCAATAAAATGCTAACTTTAAAATCCCTAAAATTCCATCCAGTGTTTTTAATGATTGTCGTAGCAACCATAATTCTTTTTGCCACCAGTAGCGCGCGACACGCATTGTTTCATTCAACTGCATACGACTTAGCCATTTTTGACCAAGCAATTTACTTAATCTCCCAAAATAAAACCCCATTTTCTTCATTAATGGCCATCAATATTTTAGGCGATCATGCAGCCTTTATTTTCTATCCGCTAGCCTTACTTTACAAAATATATCCAGATGTTCATTGGCTGTTATTCGTGCAAGCTATTTCCCTAGCTTTAGGTGCTTGGCCCAGTTGGACTCTAGCACGTCAAGCAGGTTTAAACGAACAAAAATCGATCGCAGTTGCAGCCGTATATCTGTTGTATCCCGCAGTATTCAATGTCAATCTTTTTGACTTTCATCCAGAAGTCATTGCTTTACCCGCAATTTTAGCAGCAATCGTAGCAGCTAGACTTGATAAAATCTTGTGGTTCTGTGCCGCCATTATCTTAATTTTAAGCTGCAAAGCCGTGCTATCTTTGACAGTTTTGATGATTGGTGTCTGGCTGTTTTTCTTTGAGAAAACCCGCAGGTGCGGACTCATAGCGATATTTCTCGGTGCGGGTTGGTTTTTGATAGCTACTCAAGCTATTGTACCATATTTCAATCAGGGCAAGCAACACGCAGGTATCGGGCGATATCAATATTTGGGAAACTCAGTTTTTGAAATTGCGATTAATTTAATTCTGAAACCGCATCTAATCGCAGGGCGGCTGTTTTCAGTAAATACTTTAGGATATTTAGTTTTGTTGTTCTCGCCCGTAATGTGGTGGCTTTCTCCGCGACATCTCGCGCCGCTAATTGGTGCTTTGCCCGTGCTAGTGATGAATATTCTTTCGGATATTGAGGCCCAGCGAGATTTGATTCACCAGTATTCTGTGCCGATATTTCCATTTATATTAACTGCTGTAATTGCTACCCTGGCAGATAGACAAGCAAGAGGCAAAGATTTTTGGAAAAATGCAGGTAATTATCTATGGAATCACCGCAACTCGATTCCTCGCATTTGGAATCGCATTAAAGTTAATCGCATTTCCATTAAATCTGTTAAGCGTATCTGGACTAACCGTATTTGGGTTCACCGGAGTTGGAGAGGTGGAAAATTGGTGTTTGCCCACTTGTCAAAGTTGTTAATTTTGTGGTCGCTACTAACATTTTTAATTTTAGCGAAATACGGTTATTTTTGGACTATTTATTTAAATGGGTTCGACACTTTACCAGCTACTAAAGAGGCAATTTCTCTTGTTGAAACCAAAGGCAGTGTTTTAACAACTGCTCAGATTGCTCCGCATTTAGCGCACCGCCCTGTAGTCAAATTAACTCAGGCTAATGTGCCTGTAAATGTCGCAGAATTTGACTATGTATTGCTGAATTTGCGTTATCCTGGCTGGATGAGCGATCGAGCTTTTGTGCAAAACCTGATAACTCAACTCAAAAATAACCCTCAATTTCAACTCAAATATCAGCGAGATGATATTTATCTATTTACTAAGAGTCAGTAGTTATTAGTTAAGCGAGGTAGATGCAACGAATTTTCTCAACCTCGCATCACCACCAAAGAAACCGGGTTTTTAGCCGAATCTGTCGGCCCTAGCCAAATTCTCGCACAAAAACCCGGTTTCTGGCCACCCGCTTTTAACTGTCAACTGTCAACTGTCAACTGTCAACTTTCAAAGCCCTTCTTGCCAACTTGACGTAAGTTTTCACAGTTTCATAAGGCATTTCCAAATCAGCAGCAATATCAAACAAAGATTCCCCCAATTCCCGGCGCGCCAAAATCGTCGCCCAAGTTTCAGCAATTTCAGCAGCGCGACTTCCACCTGTACGCTTTCTGCGCGCCGTAAACTTTTCCGTCAATTCATCTATGCGCGCCGCCAATACACTTTGGATCGACACTTCCGGTAGCGCTTCTGTCAGCCATTGCGATCGCGTTTGTCCCAACCCAAAAGTTGTTTTGTGCCCCGTGCCGCAGTAAGGTGCTAATCGCCCCAAAGCATAAAATAATTGTACAAAATCAGGGCGCAATGCGACCGATCGCCCTAGCCCAAATTCCACAGCCCCAGTGAATCCAGTTACCATACCTTTTTTACCCGCCGCTACCTTTTGCGATTCCAATTTGTGGCGGCTGATAATTACATTTTCATCAATCCAATTCAGAAATTCTGCTTGGTCAAAATTTATTCCCGAAAAGTTATTCCAGCGGCGCAAATAGCTGTGAAAAACATTTTCGGGAACTGGTAAAGGGAAGTGATTGCCTTTGCTGCGAAAGCTTGTAGGAGTTACAAAGCTAAGTTTTATAGTTGGCGACAATGCGGTTTCTGCTGTTAGTAATTGCTGGTAAGTTGTGGGAGCAAAAGCAATATCCCAAGAGCGAATTAGCAGCGGAGAATTTCGCAAATCTATCTCTTGGGGCAAATTTTGCAGCCACTGACTCAGCCACTGCACTACTCGCTGTGAAAGTCCTGTTACGTACCAGCGATAAATTCGATCGCCCAAAAGCTGAAATTCTTTGCCGCAAGCTTGCAAATCACCTTCCAATCCCGAAATAGTAAAGGCTTTTTCTGACTGTTCATCGTGCAAAAGTTGCGATAAATCTGGGTCAGTTTGCTGCACTTGACCCAAAAACCAAGCGTGCAAACCTATAGCATACTGCGCGTATAGATGGCTAGCAGCGCGGGGGGTCAATTCAAACACTAATCCGACTAACTCCGTGTCAGCGGGCCAAAGAGGCCCAGAGGAAGGAGATTTTTTGCGGGGGGTGGGGTGCGCGGAAATTGCCATGAGATGCCAGAAACAGGGACAGCGGTATGATATTCTAGCTGGTTTGTATCCCCGTTGGGGGATGATTTTTGAGGGCGTGCGATCGCCCAAATCTTTTGGCTGCTCCAAAAACCGGGTGTGCCGCCAGTTTCCCGAACCAAGAGGGAGAGAAAAAAATCACTAAAAAACCGACAACCTAAAACTCAATTTTTGTCAAGGTTTTACTGCTTGTAACTAAACAGAAATATACAAGTGTTTAAAATCACATTCTGCGGTACAATTGTCGAAAGCTCGTAGCATCCTCAACTCCGATCCTAAACTATGAACACAACAGAAAAATCTAAACTCTCCAACGAAAAAACTTTGGAGGCGATGAAGAATTTCTCCGAAACCTACGCCAAGCGCACCGGAACTTACTTTTGTTCCGAGCCTTCTGTCACTGCTGTCGTCATAGAAGGACTAGCAAAGCACAAAGACGAACTAGGCGCTCCCTTATGCCCTTGTCGCCACTACGAAGATAAAGAAGCCGAAGTAAAAGCCGCCTACTGGAACTGTCCCTGCATTCCCATGCGCGAGCGCAAAGAGTGTCACTGTATGTTATTTTTGACACCAGATAACGATTTTGCTGGAACTAATCAGGAAATTGGCATGGATCAGATTCAAGCTGTCAGAGAGACTATGTAATCGGTTAAGTAGGCGGTCATGAATTGGCAGCAGTTTTGAAAACAGGTCGTTATTTTTCCTATTTTTAAGACTTAGCTATCAAAAAAAGATCGCCGCCTACTAAAACACAGATCCTAATTCAAAATCCCCAATATCCAATCGAATGACAGAGGAAATGCCGATCGAGTTTTGGCAAGGCATCGAACAGTTTAACAGTCAAGACTTTTATGCTTGTCACGACACACTAGAGGCTTTGTGGATGGAAGCAGGCGAGCCGGAAAAAAGGTTTTATCAGGGAATATTGCAAATTGCTGTCGCGCTTTATCACTTGGGTAATCAAAACTGGCGCGGTGCAGTAATCTTGCTGGGAGAAGGCATAAATCGGATTAGTTATTATCAGCCGAATTATGCCGGAATTGCTGTTGAAGACTTGCTCGGACAAAGTGCTAAACTTTTGAGCGCTTTGCAACAAGCAGGCCCGGAAAAAGTCACTGAATTTGTACCGTTGTTAACAGGAACAGAATTTGCAGACTTGCGATTGCCACGAATTATCAAACTAGAACGCTGCTGACTTGAGCCGTTGTACGGCTTGAGTTATCTGTGAAGCTCGCAGTTTAAAAGCAATCTGTTGGCGATCGGGGTTAAGTTATCTTGAGGTTATGAGTGGGTTTACTTCAACACGCTCATTATCGAAAGCTGTACTGCAATGAGTTAAATCCTATGTCTCCTATCGAATTGAAGGATAAAGAACTAATTGAAAATGCTCGCTCCATAATCAACAAGCGTTTCAAAGAAGACTTTCACCATGTTGGAGCAGCATTGCGAACAAAGTCGGGCAAAGTCTTTTCCTCTGTCCATTTGGAAGCGTATGTTGGGCGAGTTGCGGTTTGTGCTGAAGCGATTGCGATCGGAATGGCAGCGGCAGCAGGAGATACAGAACTTGAAACAATAGTTGCTGTAGATCGTAAAGGTCGAGTTGTGCCACCGTGCGGTATGTGTCGTGAGTTGATTTCCGATTATGCTCCCGGTTGCAAAGTAATTATTGCGGAGGCGGAGCTCGTGACTATCAGCCAATTATTACCTAGAAAATACCAGAGGATGAATTGATGATGTTCTAGCAAAAACAGCGTCCGATCTCGATCCATTAGGAGAGCGAGTCGTGATTGTGGTTGGAGGCTGCCCGAAACTTCCCGATCGGGGAAACCGTCAAAAAACTTGCAAATCCAGCAAATCATCCAAACAGCCGGAGAAAGTGCTGCTCTCTTGCTAGGATAATTGATTGAGACTCTCAGGTCAATCGATCGACCTCACGGGAATCTTTATGGCCGTTAAGATAAAATACCTAACTGAAGATCATACCCTTCAGGAATTTTACAAAATTTGAGGCTTGCAAGCTATGATGCCCTCCGCTAAACTACTCAATTCCCGAATATTCAAAGGACTATCGCTGCTGTTGCCCATCGCTCTAGCAGGCGCGATCGCCTCTCCCACCTATCCGCAAGCCGCGCCGCCCCGCACTCTTTCCGTGCGATCGGACATTCAAGAAGCCGACTCCAAAACCGGCATCGTGACAGCCCGCGGCAACGTCCAAATCAACTATCCAGCCCGCCAAATACAAGCAACCGCAGCTCAAGCTCAATACTTCAGCCGCGAGCGCCGGATCATTCTCAGCGGCGACGTTTACGTATTGCAGCAGGGCAACAGCCTGCGCGGCGAAACCATCACATACCTGATCGACGAAGGGCGGTTTATTGCCCTGCCAGACAACCCAGGACAAGTAGAATCCGTCTATCTCGTGGCCCCGGAACAAGATTCAGCAGCCCAAAACTCGATCGGGCCCAAACCAGCCCCGGTTAATCCCAATCCCGGTGTTAAACCGCCCGCACGTCGAACAGCTCCCAAGTAACAGCCGCTGGTAGCAGGGAAATTTCGCGTCGGCAAAAACATACTACTTGGGATAGATGCGAAATTTCGTCGTTTTAAAAGTAAGAAGCTGGAGATTGTCAAATATCAACTTAAAACTCGATCGCACAAGCCCGGAGTCTCAAATTTAGCTGGTAGAAGTTGCCTCAGCGAAAATGAAAATTGTACTCGAAAATATTCACAAATCCTACGGAAAACGCCATGTAGTCAGTCGCGTCAACCTTTCCGTAGCCCAAGGAGAAATCGTAGGACTCCTCGGCCCCAACGGTGCCGGCAAAACCACCACATTTTACATCGCCACGGGATTAGAAAAACCCAATCAAGGGACTGTGTGGCTAAACGATTTAGACATCACTAAATTGCCGATGCACCAGCGAGCACATTTGGGAATTGGCTATCTCGCTCAAGAAGCCAGCATTTTCCGTAACATGAGCGTTCGCGACAATATATTATTAGTTTTGGAACAAACACAAGTGCCTCGTTGGGAATGGGGCGAGCGAGTCGATTTCCTGCTGCAAGAATTTCGCTTAGAAAAAATTGCATCAAGTTTGGGAATTCAAATTTCCGGCGGGGAAAGGCGGCGCACAGAATTAGCGAGAGCTTTAGCAGCAGGGCGAGACGGGCCGATGTTTCTATTTTTAGACGAACCCTTTGCAGGGGTAGACCCGATCGCCGTTGACGAAATTCAAACGATTATTGCTAAACTGCGCGATCGCAAAATCGGCATCCTGATCACAGATCACAACGTCCGAGAAACCCTCGAAATTACCGATCGAGCCTACATCATGCGAGACGGCCAAATTTTAGCATCCGGGGCTGAAGAAGAACTCTACAGCAACCCTTTAGTGCGGCAGTATTACTTGGGCGACAGCTTCGTGCGATAGTCATCAGTCATCAGTCATCAGTCATTAGTAAAGAATCAAGGAGGAAGATTGTGTAGAGATGAATCGATCGAAATTCCTGTAGGGGCGGGTTCGCCAATATTTCTAAAATCGATGATAAATCTTGTAAACCCGCCCCGGCCTTCGGAATCACGAACAAGTAAAGCATGAAACTAGCAGTATCAAAATCCTTCAATCCCCTCAACTGGCTGCCGAGAATCTCAGTAATGGACTGGTACATTACCAAAGAACTACTCGGCCCATTTCTGTTTGGCGTCGGACTATTTACATCCGTCGCCGTCACAGTAGGAGCCTTATTTGAATTAGTCCGCAGAGTAGCAGAATCCGGCCTCCCCTACGGCGCAGCCATAGAAATTTTTCTGCTGCAAATTCCCTACTTCGTAGTATTAGCTTTCCCGATGTCAATGCTGTTAGCAACCTTAATGGCCTACAGCCGAATGTCCAGCGACAGCGAACTCATCGCCCTCCGCAGTTGCGGAGTTAGCGTTTACCGATTGATAATGCCCGCAGTGATTATGAGTTTAATTGTTGCCGGCTTCACCTTTGCTTTGCAAGAGTTCGTCGTACCCGCCGCCAGCTACAGAGCTACTTTAACATTAGACAGAGCCCTGAAGCGAGAAAAACCGACATTTCAAGATAGGAATATTATCTACACAGAATTTCGCAAACCAGAAAAAGGCGGCGACGAAACCCTGGCCCGCTTTTTTTATGCAGAAGAGTTTGACGGCCAGCGAATGAAAGGTTTAACAATTATCGATCGTTCCACCCCTGGCCTCAATCAAATCGTTTCTTCAGAATCAGCCACTTGGAATCCCTCAGAAAATACCTGGGATTTTTTCAACGGAACCGCTTATATAGTAGCTCCTGACGGCTCTTACCGCAATATAGTTAGGTTTCAACACCAGCAGTTGCAGCTCCCCCGCACGCCCTTAGATTTAGCGGCTCGAGTGCGGGATTTCAAGGAAATGAACATTGCCCAAGCGTTGGAACGTTTGGATATTATTAAAAACAGTGGCGACGCACCGCAAATTCGCAAACTCAAGGTGCGAATTCAAGAAAAATATGCTTTTCCTTTCGTCTGCATGGTATTTGGTTTAGTGGGAGCCGCTTTGGGAACTCAACCGCGCCGCTCCGGGCGAGGAACGAGTTTTGGTATTAGCGTAGTTGTCATTTTCACTTACTACGTATTTTCTTTCATCACCAGTTCAATGGGCGTGAAAGCGGTTTTGACTCCGATTCTGTCGGCTTGGCTGCCGATAATGTTTGGCTTGGGAATCGGGGGACTGTTGTTGGTGCGGGCCGCCTCTCGGTAATTTATATCAAATTGGGAATGGGGCATTGAGCAGTGGTAATTGGGCCCAAAAGAATTGGGCTCAAAAGAATGGGGCATCTTCGCCGAAAAGCATTGCTAACCCATAACGTCGGACGTCGGACGTCGGACGTCGGACTAATGAATTTAAGGATTAGAAAAAGTATTGATTTCGCCGCCGCCAATGTAGCGTCCCGGAGTCAGCGAGCGGGGTGTAGAAAAAGGTTGCGGTTGAGTTTGCCCCGCGCCCTGATTGGTGTTTTGGGGAACAACTCCAAAGTTAGGCTGGCCCGGCAAGTTAAGCTGAGTCGGTTGAGCTGGTTGAAATTGAGAATTCGCTGAATTGGGAGAGAATTGAGGGCTAATTATCTTGCTTCCCCCGATCCCATTCGTCCCAGGGGAGGGAAGTAGCGGTATTGGCGCAGGTGTAGCGCCTGGAATTGCCCCTGATGCAGCTTCCGGTGTCAAGCCCGAGCCGGATAAATTAGTTTGGTAGGGATTTTTTGGCAAAGCTACAGTCGCAGGGCTTGGATTAATTTCCGGGAGGCTCGGTACTCTGGAATTTAACCCGGCAAATGATTCAGGGGCTGTAGCTGCCGGGTTTAAGAATTGTTGAGATTCGTTGATAATAGTATTTGTCGGAGCCGGAGGTGAGGGAAGTGCTGCGGGAACATTCACAGGATTTGCTCTCCCTTGAGCTGTAGCCGCCGTTGGGAGCAAATTTTGCGGATTTGCGGCAGCCGGAGTGGAAGCGGGTCGATCGAGCAATTTAGCCGAGTTGGCAGTTTTCTGAGCCGCCGCCGTTGCCGAAGTGTTAGCAGCGACGTATTTTTTCATAGCTGCTTGCAGCGGACTCAAAGCTAGAGGATTTTCGTTTTGTTTGCCTGAATCAGCACCGCTCGACGCCTGCGATAAAGTTGCAGCAGGTGTACCCCCAGACTCAGGCTCGATCGTTTTTATCCCGGAAATGGGTCCCCCACTGCCCGATAAACTGGGAGCCGATCTCGCGTTTGAACTTGGCAAGCTGGAATTTTGCGGCTTGTTGTTGACTGTCGCAACTTCCGTATTTGCTAAATTTGGCAAGGGCAAAAATCTGCTGCGCGTCGCAGGATTGGGCGCTGAAGATGGGCTCTTAATTTCCAAGCCGCGAGCGCGAATTTCCTCGAATAAACCTTTGCCTTTAGCTGCTGGGGAATTTAACAAGTTCAGTTGAGAATTTGAGCTATTGAACTGATTGACTAGCACCGGCCTGCTGTCGATTTCAGCCGCAATGGCGCTATCTTCAGCAGACAGCCCCGGGAGCGAAGCTGGATTGTTTGAGGCTGCTGCTTCGGAGCCATCTATGCTCAACCTTTCTGGATGTACGGATACCTCCCAGATAAATAACCCCCCCGCACACAGCACGGCTAGCGGAGCCCAAACCGCCGGTTGCGTCCAGTGGCGCAACCGGGCTATCAGATAGCGGACAGATGTAGGGAATCGCTTAAAACTTGACATAGTTTTGCTTCCATCCGATCGTGCGGACTTAAAACTATTTTTCCTAGTCTACCACATCGAGATCGATCGTTTTTGCTGTCCCAAACGGGTAAGCGCGATCGTCCGAGGTTCGAGAAAGTTGCCAAAGATATATGCAGCAGGTGAAGCTCCATAAAGCACTGGTAGAAATATGTGTTGCTTTCCTCATAATCTTGCGGGCATAAGATGATAAAATCTGACTTGACGCGGTGCAGAGCCTGTCAAGAGTGTGGGCCGATCGACCTCAAAGCAAAATGTCAAGGGAAAATTGGCAATTGCAGAAAGCAACACCCCGAGGAAAGTTGAGAGGAAATTGATGAAAAAAATAGTAGAAGTATTAGCAAATCGAGAAGAACTAATAGATCGCTCGCTCGCGGTTGTTTTGTCGAAAATCCCAGCAGCCATAGCAGAACGCGGGCTGTGTACGATCGCCTGTTCGGGCGGCAGCACACCAGAACCGCTCTACAGAGCGCTCAGTACCCAAGACCTGCCTTGGGACAAAATTCACGTTTTCTGGGGCGACGAACGCTACGTTCCCCCAGAACACCCGGACAGCAATCAAAAAATGGCGCGCCTCGCGTGGCTCGATCGAGTAAATATCCCCGCCAGCAACATCCACCCGATGCCCACAGGCGCAGGCGACCCCGCAGCCGACGCCTCGGCGCACCAAACCGAATTGCAGCAGTTCTTCAAAGTATCCGACGGCGAATTTCCCGCTTTCGACATCATTCTATTGGGCATAGGGGACGACGCCCACACAGCCTCTCTATTTCCCGGCACAGCAGCCCTGCAAGTCCGCGACGCCCTAGTAACAGTCGGCAACAAAGACGGTCAACCCCGCATCACCTTTACAGTCCCCTTAATCAACCGCGCCCGGTGCGTCATCTTCATGGTCGCAGGAGCCAGCAAACAACCCGCCCTCGCTCAAATTTTTGCCCCCGCAGCCGACGCAATGACCTATCCAGCCAGACTGGTTCAACCAGAGGGCGAACTCTGGTGGCTGCTCGATGCGGCTGCTGGGGTTGCAGTAAAATAGCCAGTTAGAAACGCCGGAGGCCAACACAGTCAGCACTATCACTAATTCAATCTTTCCCTTCACCCCGAATGTCACGGCGTGAGGTCAGTTGCTAGTATTAGCGAAGCAATATGAGAATTGTGGCGGTTAAAGTTAAAATTTGACCATATACACGAGTATTTTTATGAGGCTGATTTGAAAAGAAGGCCGATAGCAAGGAGAAATCGATGATTGTCTGTCCCAATTGCAATCACCAGAAC
>JAUBOH010000154.1:0-13673 GCA_036700145.1 Microcoleus occultus BM001215366 | reverse complement strand
TCTGCTGTATTGCGTAAGCGTTGCTTGCCGAAGGCATCGCATCCCTCTTTAAAAAGTGTCCGGAGTATTGTCATGAAATCAGGATGAAATGAATTGCTAATCGCCAAAAATCTGCATAAATCTTCCTAAAGACGTAAACCTTGAATCGCTCATAGGTTTCTCATAGTCTGAGCGTAGCTTGAGAGATATAGGAACTTAGTCATCCCCTAACCAAGGTGAAGGGCATAACAATCTGTTCTTCGTTGTGTTGATTCTTTAGGAGCTTAAAACCATGACAACAACTACTACTAAATCTCATCAATCTCTGCTAGAAACCTGCATTCAGAATTGCCTCGACTGTCTTCGTGAGTGTGAGCAATGCGGAACCGCTTGCTTAACCAGTGACATGGTGCAGATGATGGCTCAATGTATTAAGCTATGCCGCGATTGCGCTGATACCTGCGCCCTCTGCGCTCGCTTCATGGCTCGTAATTCTGACCTGCACGCTCAAATGTGTGCGGTTTGTGCAGAAGCGTGCGATCGCTGTGCGACTGAGTGTGAGAAGCACGACCACGAGCCGTGTAAGAAGTGCGCTCAAGCCTGCCGTCGTTGTGCTGAATCTTGCCGTCAGATGGCTAAAGCAACGGCATAAACCCATTTAATTTACCGCATTGGCTTGTTGCATCAGTGAGCGCGTCTTGCTTTGCAGCAGCCAGTATTGAAACCTAGTTATTCTTCAAATCAGGTGGAGTTATGAATAATAAGTTTTTGGTTTACAGCTTAGTCGGGCTACTCAGTAGTGGTGCTGTTACCGGGTTGGTTCTTGTTAACAGCAAACAGGCTCAGTCATTACCTCGATCAGGAAATCCTCAACAACCCAGATCAGTCCGAGTCGATCGGCATTTTATCGAAATGATGATCCCGCATCACCAAGATGCGATCGCAATGGCTGATATTGCTTTTAGTCGCGCCAAACGCCCAGAAGTTAAAAAATTAGCCCAAGGGATTAAAAAAGAGCAAACTCGTGAAATTCAAGAGATGCGTACCTGGTACAAACAGTGGTTCGGCAAAGAAGTCGCTGCACATTCAATGACTGACATGGGCATGATGGGAGACCACCACAACCAAGGGCAGGGAACAGGCTCAGGCATGATGGGTGAGGGCATGATGAGCATGAAAACTGACCTCGACGCGCTCAAGAAAGCCCCGGACTTTGACAAAGAATTTGTGCGTCAAATGATTCCCCATCATCAAATGGCGGTGATGATGGCGAAGATGGCATCTGAGCGTGCTTCTCGTCCAGAAATCCGTACTTTGGCTCAGTCAATGATCGCATCTCAGAGCGCTGAAATCGCACAGATGCAAGGATGGTAACAAGCCTCGAATCGCGACTCGTTCTATTCACAATGAGGTCTTTATGCACCAACATGGTTCATCAAATCAGTCCCCGCCCGATCGTCAGCCAACTCGTCTCAGCTTGCCGATTAAGGTTGTGCTGTATGTGTCGATCGGGATTATTGCATACTTTCTAATTACAGAACATTTGGCACATTTAGCGGGCTTTTTACCGTACTCTTTACTATTCATTTGTATATTCATGCACCTATTTATGCACGGAGGACATGGGGGACATGGAGACGGTAACGGTAACAACAGCCAATTTCGCTAAAGGCGGTTATTCGGACTCTGTAAATCAATCTATTTCAAGGAAATCGAAGCATGAGAGACATGAGTAACGTTCCTGCTTACGGACTGTGGGGATTAGTGATTATTAATTCCCTGATATTTATCATCTTTGCCTTTAGTTTCACCAAGCCGCGTAACCCTAGAGATTGGCGATCGTTCGGGGCGTTCTCAGCATTCATTGTGGCATTGTTCGCAGAAATGTATGGGTTCCCCTTAACGCTTTACTTACTCTCAGGCTGGCTGCAAACCCGCTATCCAGGACTGAACATTTTTTCTCATGATGGTGGACATCTGTGGTGGACATTGCTGGGGTGGAGAGGCGATCCTCATTTGAATCCGATTCATCTTTTGAGTAGCGTGTTGGTTTTTGGAGGACTGATTTATTTAGGAAATGCTTGGGAAGTTCTCTACAAAGCTCAACGAAGTCATACATTGGCGGTTTCAGGGCCCTATGCAACAATTCGCCATCCGCAGTATGTCGGCTTCATTGTCATCATGCTGGGCTTTTTGCTGCAATGGCCCACTCTTTTGACATTGCTGATGTTCCCCATTTTGGTCGCGATGTATATCCGATTAGCACACCAAGAAGAACAGGATGCCTTAGCAGAATTTGGTGAGGAGTACGCCCGTTATGCGGCACTGACGCCTGCATTTGTCCCGTGGGGTCGTCGCGACACTCAGAAAAAACTATCTCATTCACAGGAGTCTCATCATGACCCGTAGTATTCAGCATAGCGAAGAAAATCGTGTACGTAATTACTCAGTGCTAAGGCTAAATGTACGATCGCTATTTATTGCCACAGCGATCGCTTCAGGCATTGCTTATTTGGTTTATGTTCTATTTCTAACAGTAGCACCTCAAGCAACAATGACATTATTTAGCTATCATCTTCAAGCCGCCTCCCAAAACTCTGTGTTATCGCTGTCGATATTTTAGCGATAATTTTTATCTCAAGTGTGCTCTCCATCCAGTAACCGCAATGACTGAGCAAGCAGTTGATTGTAGAGATTACTGCCAAAACAGCAAGGAGAAAAAGGTTTAAGAATAGAGAAAAGTATTGCTGATTGTCCAAAAGGTTTTTTCTAAGTTAATTACACAAAAATCAGGATTTTATACTATGAAACTCCAATTAAAAGTTCCCAATATGACCTGTGGTGGTTGTCTAAACACCATTACTAAAGCGATTAGAACAGTCGATGCTAAAGCTACTGTTCAGGGCGATCCAAAAACCAAGATTGTATTAGTGGAAACTCAAGCCTCAGAAGCTGCCATCAAGGATGTAATTACGGTGGCTGGCTACCAAGTGGCTTAGCAAAGTTCTGAACGGACAAAACAACCTCACTACGCATTCATGAGAGCCATATGCCCATTAAAGCCACTCACCAACATCCCCTAACCCGCCGAGACTTTCTTCGAGGGACTGGACTTGCAGGCGGACTTGTCATCGGAAGCGGAATTCACAGCCTGCTATCGAGTTGTTCGCCTGAATCTTCCAGTACAGAAATACCTCAGAAGAACACCATAGCCCGTGGCCCGAATGCGAAATTCATTCCCGATATTGAAATCAACCTAAAGGCTGCACCGACAACGGTTCCAATCTTGCCAGGACAAACGACCCAAGTTTGGTCTTACGCAGCACAACTGGTCAAGGGCGACCCAAACAGCTTACAAACCATTCCCGATAGTTATTTAGGCCCGATTATTCGCGTTCGCAAAGGTCAGCGCGTGCGGGTCAACTTCCAAAATAACCTTCCTCAAGGGCAAGCCAGCATTGTGCATTGGCATGGATTGATTTTACCAGAGGAGATGGATGGACATCCTCGCTTTGCGATTGGGCCTGGACAAACCTATGTCTATGAATTTGAGGTGATTAATCGGGCAGGGCTAAACTGGTTTCATCCTCATCCAGACGGCTTACAGGGCAGCAAGCCTATGCTGGTTTGGCGGGGCTATTTATAGTCACAGATGCAGAAGAAGAAGCCCTTAATCTACCCACCAAGGCTTATGATGTGCCGATCGTGCTGCAAGATCGCACCTTAGATGCCGATAATCAACTCCTATATCTCGGTAGCAAAATAGGTACTCTTCGTAACAGCAATATGGGTGGGATGCAACAGGGTAATTCCGGTCAATCCAGCAACGGCATGATGGGTGACATGAGCAGCATGATGGGCTTTTTAGGTCAAAAGATATTCGTGAATGGCAAGCCTAACTTCACACTTTCTGCGGCGACACGAGTCTACCGCCTCCGCATCTTAAATGGTTCTAATTCACGTATCTATAAGCTGGCGTGGAGCAGTGGCGAACTGCTTACCGTAATTGGCACCGATGGTAGCTTGTTGACTCATCCCACCAAGCGAAAGTATGTCATGTTAGCTCCAGGTGAGCGGATTGATATTTGGGCAGATTTCAGCAAGTTGAAAGTTGGGACAGAAGTTTCTTTGAATAGTTTGGCCTTTTCAGGAGCAGAGAATGTAGAGGGTAGCAATATGGGCGGCATGATGAGTTCTGGCAATGCCCCGGAACTTGGTTCAGCCATGATGCTATTCAACGTCAAAATTGAGCGGGAAGAAAAAGAATCTCTGCGACTCCCCAGTCAACTAGCAGCCCTACCACTATTGCGTCCAGAAGATGCCGTTAATGCCACCCAGCCACGACCTATTGAGCTTTCTCTCAAAGGTATGAAATGGGTGATTAATGGGCAGGCCTTTGAAATGAATACTGCATTACCGCAAGAAACCGTAAAGCTAAATTTGATCGAACAGTGGGAGATTGTCAATAAACTCAATCCCGGAGCCATGATGGATGCGAAGGGGATGGCGCACCCCATCCATCTACACGGTGTACATTTTCAAGTCATTAGTCGGGAAGTGCTGCCAGAACTTGCCGCAGGATGGCAAACTGTCAAAGATGGCTATGTAGACGAGGGCTTGAAGGATACTGTAATGGTAATGCCGGGTGAGCGAGTGAAGTTGCTCATGAAATTTGAGAAATACAGTGGCTTATTTGCATACCACTGCCATACCTTGGAGCACGAAGATTCTGGCATGATGAGGAATTATCGAGTCAAGAAATGACTGGGCATCTATCAGTCTCATCCACGGAACGAGTTATGAGGTGTCTAAACCAACGGTCATCGGCATTGGATCGGGAGATATAAAGTTTTGACATAAATCTTTCTTTGTTGCTTGCTTTTAGACTTATCTTGACCCATAATTTTAATTATGAACTACCAAAATTACATCACAATACCTCTATCAGCAATTGATGGATGGTTGGAACAAAGGTAGCGGTGATCTTCGATCGATGAGCAGTAGTTTTGCCTCAGTATTGCTGTGGAACTTTACAGATTGGCTCTGGAAATTCCTACTTCACAAGTATTTCACATGAATAATATCCGGCGTAGATGTCTTTTGAGTTGGCAAATTCCGTCGATCGGATTTGGGCTAACGTTTCTCCTAGGTTTAGGATTGAGTTACTCCAATCAGGACATTAGACCAGAAGTTCAGTCTGTGGGATTGGTAGTATTCACTGTGTTAGTGGTAATTGGTAGTTATTACACTGTTCAAGCTTTTCGCTCTTGCCAACGCTACAGAAACAAAGATTATCTCAAGTATGCGATCGCCGGATTGTTAGCCAATCTCTTTCTAATCTTTTTTGTTGTAACTAGCGTTAATAAAATCTATACCCTGAGTCATCCTTTGAATATAACAAAGCATTCCCTAGAGGAATTCAAGCCTAGGTCAAATGCGTCTAAACTTCCAATTTGGATTGATACCGATCCAGCCTGCGGTCAAAGCGCAACTAATGATGTGGATGATTGTTGGGCATTGATGATGGCACTCCGAGCGCCAGAACTCGATCTTCGGGGCATCAGCACAACTTTTGGCAATACCAAAGGTGAAACTGCTCTTCAAGTTGCGCGTCAAGCGATCGGGCATTTGGGAGGCGCGGCTCGAACGCCTATTTATGAGGGTAGTCATTCTTCAGGAAGCCCAGAGTGGAAATCGACGCAGGCATCAGAGGCGATCGCCTCCGTATTACGCCAGGAAAAACTGACGATTATCGCTCAGGGCCCACTTACAAACATCGCAACGGTCATTATCAATCATCCCGATGTGGTAAGAAATGTGGAGCGCATTGTGATGGTGGCAGGAAAACGACCAGGTAATTTGTTCCATCCTGGAGAGCAATGGTGGTTTCATTTCCGCGATTTCAATATCCGCAAAGATACACCCGCTGCCAAAATTGTTTTGGATTCTGGCATTCCGTTGATATTAACCCCGTTTGAACTAGGGACAAAGGTGACGATTACGCGATCGGATTTAGACAAATTAGGATCTGGTGATGAAGCCGCTCATTGGTTGCGTCAGGCAAGTCAATCGTGGATGTCGTTTTGGGAAGATCGTCTGCACAAACAGGGATTCTATCCCTTTGATGCGCTGGCAGTTGGCTACGTCACCATGCCTGACTTGTTTGGCTGTGAGATTTTACCCGCCCGCATTGGTTTTAGTATATTTCTCGAACCGTTTGGTGTCGGTCACGATCTAGAAGTGGGACAGGATATTAAAGGGTCACAAGTATATTACTGCTCCGATGTCGATCGACGATTTAAAGACCGTTTGATTGAGCGGTTGATAACTCATAGAACAGTTAGTAATGATGTTTGAGTGGACTACTTTATCAAAGCGATCGCCATCCCTAAATTGCTCCTAAATGTCAAAAGATTAGTTTAACAAAGGTTTGTATTATGCTTTTGAATATTGCACTATTGATTGTCACTCATTTGGTCATTCCCATCGGCTTCCTAATTTGGCTTTGGCAGGCACAATTTGAGAGTAAATTCAATTGGCCGATCAATCTTTTAATAATCTTGCTCTATATTCTTTTTATCTTTCTCAATGGACGGTGGGAATGGTTAAGTTATTACCTCAGATTTCTCTTACCAATCGTATTTGTCATAGCAGCATATAAGTCTTTCATCAAAGCCAAGTCTTTACCACTTTACCCTCCAAAAACGTTTAAAAATTATCTTGAGTTAGGAATCAGCACTTTTGTTGTGATGCTATTTATAGCTAGTCTAAAGGGTTATTTTTTTACTGGCTCATCTATCGATCTGTCTTTTCCATTAAAGAACGGCGTATATTATGTTGCACATGGAGGAAATAGCCCCATTATCAATTATCACAACACTCATCCGACACAACGATATGCCTTAGACATCATGAAACTAAACGTTCTGGGAACTAGAGCAAATGGGCTTTACCCACGATCGCTAACCGATTATGCCATTTTTGGAGAGACGCTCTACAGCCCTTGCGATGGGACGATCGCCAATCTAGTCAACGATTTGCCTAATCTCGTTCCGGGGGAAAGCGACCGAAAAAATCTCGCTGGAAACCACATTCTACTGAAATGTAAGGGTGCTGATATCTTAATGGCTCATCTTCTAAAAGGTAGCATCACTAGCCAAGTCGGATCGTTAGTCAAATCAGGAGATGCGATCGCTAAAATTGGCAATTCAGGAAACACCGGCGAACCACATCTCCATATCCATGCCCGAAAAGCAAACACAGGAAAATCGATTTTAGATGGAGAAGGACTGCCAATCACATTCGACGGCAAGTTTTTGGTTAGAAACAGTTTGCTTATTTCAAAGTAAAGCGATGCTTTCATTTATTTAATTCGCTTCAACCTAATCTCATAATTTAAACTCGATCCTCTTCATTATTAAGTTACCAAAAATTCGGCCAAAGTAGAAGAGGCTTGCAGCCTCTCCCTAAGATGTCAAACGGGTTCTATAGAGTTGGAGTATCTATGAGGTTGCTAGTTATAAATTTCCAACCCATCAGCTAATTTAGTTATGCCCTCCGATAGTTACGCAGCATTTCATTATTTGTCTAACATAAGTTGCAGAGAGATATATATGCTTTAGGGCAGAGCAAAATGACATTTATGCGAACGTGGCGATTCATCACACTGATGCTGGCTTCATTTAGTCTGAGTTTGACGATGACGCATTTGCTAGAGTTGCCGCAAAGAATGCAGTTTGACCAGCAACTTTGGGTTAGAGTAACAGTTGTTGAAAATGTTTATAAGTTATTTGGCTCAGTCGGTGCAGTTTTTGAAATTACAGCGATTATTACGGCAATTGTGCTGGCATTTCTGGTTCGCAAACAGGGTTCAACTTTTTACTGGACGTTGGGCGGAGCGATTGTATTGGTGCTGGCATTTCTGAGTTGGATAATGTTTGTTGCGCCAATGAATGTTGAATTTGCAAAATGGTTGACGAATCCCATTCCAGCAGATTGGATGCGGTATCGTGACCAATGGGAGTATGCACACGCAGTCAACGCCTTGATCAAAATCATTGGGCTAAGTTTGATCGTGATTTCTGTGATTGTAGAAACGCCGAAAAAGAGACCGAAACCGCTATGAGCGATCGCAACCAACCAGAATCTGCCTTGGATCGAGAGCGCTGCGAAGTGCTGCAACAGTGGGAAGATTGGCTAGAAACGCCGCTGCTGGTGCTGAGTTTTGCCTGGTTAGGACTGTTTATCGTCGAGCTAGTTTGGGGACTAAATTCTTTATTAGAGGCGATCGGAACTACTATTTGGATTGCCTTTATTGTCGATTTTGGTATCAAATTTATGCTTGCTCCTCGCAAACTCTCTTACTTCAAACACCACTGGTTAATCGCCTTCTCATTGCTGATTCCAGCGTTGCGAATCTTTCGGATTTTGCGAGTTATCCAGCCTTTGCGATCGGTTCATGCGGTTCGAGGATTCCAGTTGTTGCGACTTACGATCGGAACCAACCGAGGAATGCGATTGCTCTCTGCCAGTTTTCAGCGTCGAGGTTTTGGCTATGTGGTGGTGTTAACTGCGATCGTCACTTTAATTGGTGCGGCTGGAATCTATGCGTTTGAGCGCAAACTTCCTGATGGTACTGGTGGCATTACTGATTATGCTACGGCGCTGTGGTGGACGGCAATGTTGATGACTACGATCGGCTCTGATTACTTTCCGAAGACAGCGGAAGGGCGGGTGCTGTGTTTTTTGCTGGGGCTATATGCGATCGCAGTATGCGGTTATTTGACAGCAACACTGGCAACATTTTTTATCGATCGGGATGCGGAGAATGGTGAAGCAGAAATCGCGGGTGCAAAATCAATTCAAGCCCTGCAAGCGGAAATTAGCGCACTACGAACAGAGATTCAAGCCTTAACACGACAAGATTTAGATCGTTGAATTTCTCAGGATAGCCTAAATAAAACCCTGCTTTCCTAAAAACTATTCCTTAAGAACAATACCTTTGCCAATTTTAAAGAGTAAGGTAGCATAATATGCACAAAAATATAAATTATTGCCATTCTGCCTAAGCTTTCTTCATAGTTTCCTCACCTTTGTTGAATATCATAAAATATAGTCCAGATTCTTTTTATTGATGAGGATAAACTTTATGAAATGGCAACAATTAATTCTAGCTTTCCTAGCCACCATTTGCTTAATATTTGCAGGCAATGCCCTGGCTCAGACTGATATCAATATCAACAATACCAACCTCATCCGCTTTGGTGGAAACATCATCGTAGCAGAGAATCAGGTTGTCGAAAATGCTCATGCTTTTGGCGGAAGCGTTACGGTTTCTCCTAATGCCAGAGTTTTGGATACTGCGATCGCTTTTGGCGGAGATGTCATCCTGAAAAAAGGAGCGCGGGTAGAGGGTGATGCTTACTCCTTTGGCGGCAAAATCGTACAGGAACCAGGTGCGATCGTTAGTGGTGAACGCGCTACATTTAGCGATCGACATGGCATGATGTATGGCTCTAATCGCGGCAGAAGTAGCTTCTTCGCTCAGTATTTCTTCAGTGCCCTTTTTAGAACTTGTTCCGCAGTAGTAGCAGCTATTCTGGGACTGATTATTTTGCATAGCAGCCCACAATTCCTACCGAATTTGGCGGCACAATTGCGTCAACGTCCCGGTTTGACAGCTTTATGGGGCATTGGGGCGATCGTCTCCTTTGTTTTCGCCACCATATTTTTAGCGATTACGCTGATTGGGATTCCCCTGATTCCACTCCTGAGTCTGACTGCGGTTGTCACGGCTCTAGTCGGCTCATTGGGTGTGGCGCTTTTTGTCGGTCAACGTGTGGTTGGTAAGGGCGATCGATCTTTGCAGCAGCAGTTCTTGGTGGGTTTGGCGATTCTGACAGTTCTGACACTAATTCCATTTTTCGGAGGGTTAGTAGTTTCCCTCATCAATCTGTTCGGATTGGGTGTCATCTTACTGTGGCAATTTGGTAGAGAAAAACCTCAAATAGTTACTCAGTAATTAGGGCGGCATAAATGTCGATCGTTCGTTTCGGATTGCTGATTGCGGGAACGATCGGAACAGCTTCGATCGTTGGGCGCAATTTAACGCCGAAAATGGAGAACTCATATTAACACAATATGAAAAATGAAACCAAATTGACGCTGATTAAAATCGTCCACACTGCCATCTGGATTTTCTTCAATTTTGTGATTTTCTATATGCTGTATGCCGCGATCGCCAATAAACTCGATATCTGGCTCTGGATTGGTTACGGATTTGTATCTCTAGAAGGGCTAACCCTACTAACCTTTAAATTCGTCTGCCCGTTAACTCTGATAGCACGGAAGTATTCAAATTCAACACAGGACAATTTGGCGATTTATCTTCCTAATTGGCTATCAAAGTATACGTTTCTAATCTATACAACTATTTTTGCGATCGCTACAATTATCACCAGTTATCAAGTTCTAAATCAACAAACATAGGTAAGCATCATGTGGATTAAGTGGATTGGAATTATTGGTGTTTTAATCGTAGTCAGCTTGGGAATTGCTGCCATTTATGGTAGCTATCGCTGGCAGTCAGATACTGATAAATTACGAGCAAAATTAACAGACGGACGGCGAACAATTAAGCCAAAAATCTACGACCAAAAAGAGATTGAAGGCTTGCCAGAACCCGTGCAGCGATTTTTTCGGACAGTTCTTAAGGACGGACAAGCGATCGCCTCTGCGGTCAAACTCTCTCAGCAGGGACTGTTCAATATGAGTGAGACGGAAGATAAGTGGAGTCCGTTTACTGCCACTCAATTTGTGATTACTCAACGTCTGGGTTTTGATTGGGATGCACGCATCCACATGGCTCCAGGAGTTAATGCCTTTGTTCATGATACCTATCTCTTAGGAGAAGGCAATTTACACGCATCATTACTCGGTCTTTTTACCGTTGCTGATGTGGGCGGTACCCCTGAAGCTAACCAAGGTGAATTATTGCGGTTCTTTGCTGAGGCTCCTTGGTATCCCACTGCACTATTGCCCAGTCAAGGTGTGCGCTGGGAGGCGATTAATGACACCTCTGCTCGCGCTACTTTGACGGATGGCGCAACCACTGTCTCCGTCGTATTTCAGTTTAATGCTGAAGGGACGATCGCCACTATGCGGGCTGAGGCTCGTTATCGCGACAAGCTAACTGCGATGCCTTGGTGCGGTCGATTATGGGAATATTCAGTTCGCAATGGGATGCTGATTCCTTTAGAAGGCGAGGTGGGATGGGAATATCCAGAAGGTATTCGGCTCTATTTTAAAGGAAGAATTACAGAGATTGATTATGAGTTCGCATCGTGAGGGATGGCGAATTAAAACGAGTGCATCTGTGTTTTGCAAATATATTCGTAGGGGCGAAGCACCGTAAGGGCAGAAAATCTCTGGTTCTCATTAATAAATTGCGTGCCGTCAGGTGCTTCGCCCTTCTTGCTGATTGGAAACACCAGAATCGTTTTGAAGAAAGCACAAATCTTGAAATAAAAGGATGCCGATCGTGAACAGAGAACAGTTTATAGCCATTGCCGGCGGGACAATAATTGCAGCCGTGACAACAGCTTATTTGTTGAGTGATAAAAGTAATGTTTCAAGAGGAGATATAAAACCGACAGACGATCGCACCAAAAGTCTCCAGCCAGACGAAAAAGAGATTTTGCTTCTCGCATCCCTTGCGCCCAGCGGCCACAACACACAGCCGTGGTTTGTCCAATATCTCGAACCTTATCACTGGATCATCGGTAACGATCGCACTAAATGGCTACCGGCTGTCGATCCGACTCAGAGAGAAACGATATTATCGATCGGCAGTTTCATCCAAAATCTGGAATATGCCGCTGGTGCTTTTGGCTACCTCTGCGATTGGAATTTACTCGCTACCACCAATCAGGACGATCGCGTGATGGCAGTAAAACTGCTCAAACAAACATCAAAAAATGCTTTTGATACTGAAAAAATCAAAAATCGCCGCACAGTTCGTTCCGACTTTTTAAGCGATGTGCTGAAACCAGAAGACCTCAAATATCTGGTCAATTCAGAACCAGAATTTATTCATTATCTACCCAACACTAGCCAAGAAAGTCAATTTATCGACGAACAAACTATCGTTGCTAACCGCCTGCAAGCCGATCGCGATCCAGCACAGCAAGAGTTAGCAGACTGGATCAGATTCTCTACTAAGAATGCCGATAAATATCGCGACGGACTGACAACCGCAAGTATGGAAATAGAAGGAATTCCTGGTTGGGTGGTGCGGAATTTTTACCACAAAGAAAATGTGATGAAAAAGGATTTCCGAGATGTAGGCATTGATAAAGTTAAAAAGCAAGTATCGGAATCCGCCGGTTGGATTCTAATCACCAGCAAGGACAATTCAGTAGCGACATTGCTCGAAACTGGTAGAAGAATGCAACGACTTTTCCTGAAGGTGCGGGAAAAAAGTATCGCCATTCATCCGATGACACAGATATTAGAAGAATCATCAACGCAGGAACAGCTAAATCAAGCGATTGGGATTAGTGAAAATATTCAATTCATTTTACGAGTGGGCTATTTGAAGAATTACCCAGAACCAGTTTCGCTACGCCGCCCCGTTGATTGGTTTGTGCGGAAATGATAGGGCTGTTTCATTCTCGGAAAAACCGCGATTTTGTAGGGGTAGTGCCAAGAGTGCCTACCCTTCACCACTAAGAGGGCGGGCACTCTTGGCACCGCCCCTACGAAGAATGAAACAGCCCTGGCGGAAATGATGGATACAGGTATTTGTTTATTTAATCAATTTGAACCAATGGAGACAAAACAATGAAAACGAAAAGATACTTGTTGCTAGCGTGTTTGGTAACTTTAAGCATATTCTCAGGCTGCTATTTCAACATTGGTAATAACGGGGTTAGAGGCTCTGGAATCGTCAAAACCGCATCCCGAGAAGTGGCGGGATTCTCATCGATTTCCTTTAAATCTGTGGGCACGGTCAAGGTACAGCAGACGGGAAAAGAGTCTCTCACAATCAGCGCCGAGGACAACCTCCAGCCTCTCCTGGAGGGTCGCGTGGTCGATCGCACTCTGTATCTCGGCACCGTGAACGATGCCGCCATCAATCCAACCAAGCCCATTGAGTTCGTCGTGGAAGTCAAAAGCTTAGAGGGCTTGAACCTGAACGGTGTCGGCAGTATTGAGGCAAGGGGTATCCAAAGCAAGCGGTTGTCGGTTTCTCTCGATGGAGTGGGTAGCATGGCGATCGCCGGCAGCGCCGATGTGCTGGATCTGGCCCTTTCCGGGGTCGGAGGCTTCCAGGGCGAGGAGTTCAAGACTAAGCAGGCTACTGTTCGGAACAGTGGCGTGGGGAGCGCTGTAGTCAATGTGAGCGAGGAGTTGAACGCATCTGTATCCGGCGTGGGGTCGATCGAGTATGTCGGTTCTCCTCAAGTCCGGGAGTCTGTGGAGGGTGTGGGGAAGGTCAAAAAACGGTAGTTTTTAGCAAGCCGCAAATTGATTTGGCTTCAGCATTCCGAGCCTTCATAAAAACTATGCCTTAAGAAGAATACTTTAGTCAATTTCAAAGGGTAAGCTAATAACAAAAATACATTTATCCTGTGGCTTATTCAACAGTTGACAGTTGACAGTTGACAGTTGACAGTTTGAGAGCGACCTCTACC
>JAUBOH010000153.1:7278-13844 GCA_036700145.1 Microcoleus occultus BM001215366 | reverse complement strand
CAATGCCTGAAATTTGTACTTTTGCTGGCTGCTGCGGGAGGACGAGGGGAGCGGGAGCAGCCACCGGGGTGGGGCTGGCTGGGGACGGACTCGCCCCCGGAGACGGACTCGCCCCCGGCGAGGCGGCGGGAGTTGCAGCCGGCGGTGGGGGTGCTGCCGCAACGGGGGAGGGACTGGGGTCGATTTGCTCGATTTTGGCAATTTGCACTCCGGCGGGAGTGCGGGCGCTCAGGTCTTGCAACATCGCCGACCAGGGTTTAATTTGGTCGAATACTCCGGCTAATGCTTTGTATTCGGCGGTAACTTTGTCGGTTTCGGCGTTTATGGCTTTGATGGCGTTGGCTTGAGTGTTTAACTTTGCCAGTTCTTGGTCGATGGTTGCTTGTTCTGTGGCTAAGCCGGTATTTTCGTTAGTCGCCCACCACCAAGCGCCCATGACTGCGGCGTTGAGGCCGAAGGCAAATAGCAGGGCCCCAATTAGGGGCAGTTGGTCTTTGACTCCACCGGAACTTTTTTTACCTGAGCTTTTGGCTGCTGTGACGGGTTTGTAGTCGGGGCGATCGTTGAGAAAATTAATATCTAGGCTGTACATGGCTTCACTCGATTTTATAGCAGAAGGAAGAAGGAAGAAGTCCGAGGGATGTCGCTCCCTTGCGGAGGGAAGGCGCAATCGACCGCTTATGTTTGAGCAATTAAGAAGGTTCTAACTGTCTTGGCTGTTGCTATAGATTTAAGTTTGAAATTTTAGATTTTAGACAGAACCGAAGATTGCTGGTACAAGTGAAGGATTTATTTAGGGAAGAAAGAAACAATTTTCGGCCTTCTACTGAAGGAAGGGGCTGCTTCTACCTTCTTCGATATTCTACCTTTTACCTTCTACCTTCTACCTCCAATATTCTACCTTCTATCTTCTGCTTTCTTCTTTCGGAAGAAGCTTTTTCCTAAAATTCTCAAATCGGTTTTTCTATTATCTAAAACTATTCGGTCACATAACCTCCCTCAGTCCTAAACCTAATGCGACTCCTAAACCTGCTCGCTGTTCTGGGGTTATTTCTTCGCTGATTTCGAGTCCTAGGGTTTCTATGGGATCGACTTGAGATGCGGGCAAGCTTAATCTTTGCATGAAAAATTCGTCGAGTTTGCCGATCGCGGCTCCCGGGCCCGCTAGCAGCAGTTGCGCTACTTCGAGTTCTTCGCTCTGGTTGAGGTAAAAGTCTACTGAGCGGCGCAGTTCGTCTGCGAGTTCTCCCAATACTTTAATCATCGCATTTGTGCCGGGATTGGCGTCTCCCGAGGTGCCCATTGTATCTGTTACGGGCAGGGTCATGCCTTGCAGTTCGCTGGTGTCTCTGGTTGGCGGCAGGTTCATGGCTTGGTTGAGGGCGGTCTGGATTTGGTATGTGCCGATCGGGATGGTACGGTTGAACTGAGGTATGCCGTCCACTACTATAGCTAACTCGGTACTGTCAAATTCTATGTCTGTCAAGACGGCGGCTTCTTGAGACGAAAATTGTTGCAGTTGGTCTTTGAGGGTGCGGATCAGCGCAAAGCTGGTTACTTCTAGCACGTCTATAATCAGTCCGGCTTCTTTGAAGGTTTCGATGTATGTGTCGGTAACTTCTCGGCGGGTTGCGACTAATACGACTTGCACTTTTTCTACGCCGTCGTCATCTACAAATAGGCCGATTTTTTGATAGTCTACGTCGGCGTCTTCTCGGGGAAACGGCAAGTACAGTCCTGCTTCTGCGTTCATGTAATCCCGCAGTTCTTCTTCGTTGAGTTCTGCGGGAACCGGAATTAAGCGGATGACGGCTTCGCGGCCGGGAATGGCTGTGGCTACTCGCTTGGCTTTGATTTTGTTTTCGGCGAGGACGGCGCGTATTAGTTCTGCCATTCCTGGCGGATCGACTATTTGTCCTTCTTGTACTATGTCTTCTGGAACTTCTATTGAGGCTAGGATGCCTAATTTTAATGCTTGAGCTTTCTTTTCGAGCTGAATGATGTTGATGCGGTCTGGGGCTATTTCGATCCCGATTCCAGGCTGGCGTTGGGAAAGTAGACCTTTGAAAAAGTTAACCATGTGATTGGGTCGCCGGTAATTGCTATTTTTTTATTTTGTGGTTGGCGGGCCTGATTCAGCGGTTGGGTGTTGGAGGGTTGGTTTCCAACTGCCACAGGAGTGCTGTAATCTCGTTATCCTACCGTAGCTGCGCGGAACTGTCTGTGTCCCGCGATCGCCCGTTCCGATTTTATGCTACCCAATTTACTTGACAATAGCTATTCTGCTGCAAATGTCAACAAATTTTAGCTCGATCGACCGAAAACCGATTGATTCTGTATAAAAACCGACTCCGCTTGAAGGAGGGGGCCCGAGCACAAAACTCTGTTTCGGACTCGATCGCTTTTTTCTCTAACGGTTCCCATGATTCTCAAATTTATTTGTATGAAACGTAAATCTTGGCAACTGTTTGCTGTTTTTGGGCTGCTAGGGCTGCTGCTGGCTGCGGTGGTGAGTTGCAGCAAGCCTGCTGTTAATTCCCAGACAACGAATTCTGCGGAAATCGAGTTCTGGACTATGCAGCTTCAACCTCAGTTTACTGATTATTTCAACAAGACGATCGCCAATTTTGAAGCCCAAAATCCGGGGGTGAAGGTGCGCTGGGTGGACGTTCCTTGGTCGGCGATGGAAAGCAAGATTTTGGGCGCTGTTTCGGCGAAAACTGCCCCGGATGTGGTGAATCTAAATCCCGATTTTGCTTCGCTGTTGGCTGGGCGCAATGCTTGGCTGGATTTGGACTCGCGGATTTCGGAGCAAGTTCGATCGACCTATTTACCCAATATCTGGAAATCAGGTGTCCTCGACGGTAAAACTTTTGGCATTCCTTGGTATCTGACAACAGGAGTAACTATTTACAATACGGAGTTGTTTAAAAAGGCGGGAATTGCCAAACCTCCTGCTACCTATGCCGAGTTGGCTCAAGTAGCGAAACAGGTCAAGGAAAAGACTGGTAAATTTGCTTTTTTTGCGACTTTTGTACCGGAGGATTCGGCGGAGGTTTTGCAATCTTTCGTGCAGATGGGTGTGCCTTTGGTGGATGCTCAAGGTAAGGCCACTTTTAATACTGATAAAGGCAAGGCTGCTTTTCAGTATTGGGTCGATTTGTACAAGGGCGGATTTTTACCGCAGGATGTTTTGGTGCAGGGACATCGTAGGGCGATCGAGCTTTATCAAGCTGGGGAAACTGCTTTGTTGGGTTCTGGGCCTCAGTTTTTGAAGGCGATCGCCGAGAATGCTCCTAGTATAGGCGCTGTTTCGGCTGCTGCGCCTCAAATTACCGGGGAAAGCGGCAAGAAAACTGTGGCGGTGATGAATTTGGTTGTGCCCCGCGACAGCAAGCGCCCTGATGATGCTGTGAAGTTTGCTTTGTACGTGACTAATTCTCAAAACCAATTGGCTTTTGCTAAGGCTGCTAATGTTTTGCCTTCTACGGTTGATACTTTGCAGGACTCTTATTTTAAGAGCGTTCCGGCTGATGCTGCTGCTGCCGATCGAGCTCGGATTATCAGTGCTTCTGGGTTGACTTCGGCTGAGCTGTTGATTCCGCCTCTGAAGGATGTTAAGAAGCTGCAAAAGGCGATTTATGACAATTTGCAGGCGGCGATGTTGGGGGAGAAGTCGGTAGAGCAAGCTGTGGCTGATGCTGCTTTGGCTTGGGATAAAAGGTAGGAAATCGGGCATCGGGCATTGGGCATTGGGCATTGGGCATTGGGCGAATTTTTTTTGCCGATCGCCCTTGCTTTTTTTTTTGACTTGACGTATTATTGAATAATAGAAATCTGTGCGCTGATATATATACAGTTAAATTAATATCATAGACATTAGTATAGGACAAAAAATATCAACTATCAAGAATTGGGGAAAAGATAGGGGAATTTAAGAGTTTTTTACCGCAGAGGGCGCAGAGAACGCAGAGGAGGAGTGGAGAGAAATGAATAATTTTGTCAACCGCAGATGATGGTAAGTGAACGCGGATGAATTGGGGAGATGTTTCGGGTTGGGATGTGCGATCGCGAGTTGCCGGATATTTTTAGTTTTTCCTATTGCAATTTAGCTGAATTTGACATACTATATCATCATGGGAATCTGTGCGGCCATATAAACTAGCTGTGCATTGACCTTGAAAATAATTTTGACCGCAGATGATGGCAGATTGACGCTGATGGACGCAGATGAAGATGGGAAATATTTAAGGTTGGGATTTTTGTTGTTTCAGGAAGTGGCCGACTAGGTAGAGGGAACCGCAAAGAACGGTTAAATTGTTATCCGCAACAGCAGCATCTAAGGCCATTTTTAATTCGGGGAAAGTTTGGCAGAGTGTTAATTCGGGACAGATGCTTTGGGCGAGGGCGGCTAATTCTGCGGGTGATGTTGAATTTTGATCGGGTACGGGTACTAGATAAAGTCGATCGCCCTTTTTGAGCAATGCTTTTAATATATCATCGCTGTCTTTGGTGGCGAGAATCCCGATTACCCAGTTAATTGGTTGGTAGTTGCTGAAATTATCGACATACTCGCGCAGCGCAATCGCGGCGGCTGGATTGTGAGCGCCGTCAATTAATATTTTCTGGTTTCCCCAAGTTGTCTGCTGAAGTCTTCCGGGCCATTGGGTTTTGGCGATACCGTTTTCGATCGCACTTTCGGAAATTTGCCATCCTTGGTTTTGCAAAGTTTGGATAGTTGCGATCGCAATTGCCGAATTCATTAATTGAATTTTTCCCAACAACGGCAGTTGATATTTTATTTTAACAGTATTTGGATTTAACTGATATTCTGCCAATCCTTGTCCTAAATCTCTGGCT
This sequence comes from Microcoleus occultus BM001215366, assembly GCA_036700145.1. GTDB lineage: Bacteria > Cyanobacteriota > Cyanobacteriia > Cyanobacteriales > Microcoleaceae > Microcoleus. The sequence goes on along the minus strand of JAUBOH010000153.1, from coordinate 8,984 downwards.
GGTTTTACCCAAGTTGCGGGACAGTCTAATTCTTGGATGCGTTTCTCGATCGCCATTCTAGCCGATTCTGGCAATTCTCCGATAATTGCCGGACAATTTGCTTTGAGAATTCCCGCTTTTTCCCCAGCAATATCGGCGACGGTGGGGCCGAGTATTTGCCAATGTTCGAGGCTGATTGATGTGATGACGCAAGCTAGGGGATTTTCGCAAACGTTAGTCGCGTCTAATCTTCCTCCCAATCCGGTTTCGATGACTGCGATGTCTGCTTTTTGTTCGGCGAAATACAGCCAAGCTGCGGCGGTGATGATTTCAAATTGAGTGGGGGTTTCGGTGTTGTTTTGGGTGGCGGCGATGACTCGTTCGAGGTATTGTTGTAGTTCAGTTGAGGAAATTGGTTTTTGGTTGATGCAAATTCTTTCTGTCCAATCGATTAAGTGCGGGGATGTGTAGCGCCCGACTCGATAACCTGCTTCTGTGAGTACGGATGATAGATAAGCGCAGACTGAACCTTTGCCGTTTGTACCGGCTATGTGGATGATGGGGACTTTTTGCTGGGGGTTGTCTAGTTTTTCGAGGAGTTGGTGAATTCTTTCGAGGCCGAGATGGATGCCGAAATGTTGGTATGATTTGAGGAGGGATTCTGCATTCATTGAGGATTTTTGGATTTTTTAACGAACCGCGAAGGCGCGAAGGGCGCGAAGGCAGAAAGAAGAAAGAAGATAGATGTTAATTATATGAATATTGTTTCTCTGTTTGCGGGTTGTGGTGGGTTGGATTTTGGTTTTCGTCTGGCTGGGTTTAATCCGGTTTGGGCGAATGAATATGATAAGTCTATTTGGGATACGTATAATTTCAATCATCTTGAAACTATTTTAGATCGCAGAGATATCAGAAAAATCAATTCTGATGAAGTTCCTGAATGTATCGGGATAATCGGTGGGCCTCCTTGTCAAAGTTGGAGTGCGGCGGGTGCGAAACGGGGAATTGACGACAGTCGGGGTCAACTTTTCTGGGAGTATATCAGAATTGTCCGAGACAAGCAGCCTTTGTTTTTTTTAGCTGAGAATGTTAGGGGTATCTTAGCGCCCAGAAATCAGGATGCTTTCACTTATATATTATCGCAGTTTGAGGAAATTGGCTATCGGGTTTCGTTCAAGTTGCTGAATGCTAAAAATTTTGGTGTGCCGCAAGATAGGCAGAGGGTGATTGCGATCGGTTATCGTCAGGATCTGGGTTTTGGTTTTGAGTTTCCCGAACCTAGAACCGAGGTTTTGACACTGCAAAATGCGATTTTGGACTTAAGGGCGATCGCCCCAATGCCAGTTAAGGGTAAATTAGATAATTATCACGATTCTGTCGCGAATCACGAATGTGCAGATTTGGGATTTTCCAGCATTTATATGTCGCGGAATCGAGTTAGAAGTTGGGGTGAACCTTCCTTTACAATTCAGGCCAGCGGCAGACACGCGCCTTTGCACCCTCAAGCTAGTAAAATGATTTTAGTTGGCAAGGACAAGCGCATTTTCGATCCGAATTCGCCTCAGCCTTACCGCAGATTGTCTGTGCGAGAATGTGCGCGAGTTCAGACTTTCCCGGATGAGTTTATTTTTAAGTACAAGTATATTGCTGACGGCTACAAAATGGTTGGGAATGCCGTACCTGTTAATTTGGCTAGATTTTTAGCAAGTAAGATTTATGCGGATATT
>JAUBOH010000153.1:0-7178 GCA_036700145.1 Microcoleus occultus BM001215366 | reverse complement strand
TGCCGTACCTGTTAATTTGGCTAGATTTTTAGCAAGTAAGATTTATGCGGATATTGGTTCTCTAGGGGCGGTGCCAAAAGTGGCAGTCCTTTCACTTCTGTAACATTTTTTGTTAATTTTGCCATAAATCATCTAAAGTAAAATTCCGGGGATTTTTGAGGATAAAAGTTTGATTTTCTTTGATTAAATCGCCCGTACAGAAGAAAGGCAAGCGTTCTTGATAAGCTTTGATGGCGAGGATGTAATCTTTGTCTGCAAGTTCGGTTTGAATTTTTCGCAGTTTGTCGCCTATCACGCCTAGCAAGGTAATTTCGCCGCTTAATTTGTCGGCGTTGGGGGTGTGAATTTGCATCACAATTCCCTGAACGGTTGTATTGAGAATTCCGGTAATTAAGTCTGATAAAATTTCAATTTGAGAGCGATTTTCTACGCTTTCTAAGATTTGAATTGCCTCCCGGATGCGGGCTGCATAATCTCCGATAGTTTGTTGGTTTGGCAGCAGTATTTCAAATTCTTCTCCGGCTGCTAGCTTGTGCCAAATAGCGGCATTTTCTAAGAAAGGCTTGTCTTCATGCCAGCCGTGAATTTGCAGGTAATTTCTAAGTCTATTTAGGTCTATTGTTGTGATAGTTTCGGTATCTTTGACGGTAACTTTCATGGTTGAACTCCTTGGCTAATTCCCTCCATAATTGACTGAAGGGCGACGACTGTAAATTGGTTTGCTATGGGTATGGCGACGGTGACAGCGGTGGTGTTTTGTGTTTCTGGCATTCCCCGCAGGGATATCCAATATCCACAGTCCTTCATGCAGGTTTCTGTTTCCGACTGAGTTAACCAGTTTGCTATTGTTTCGGGAATTAAAACGACAACTAAAATTCTGGGAATGGCGAAGTCATCTATTCTCAATTCATTGTAGTTTTTGAGTTTTAGAGGGTAGCGGATCGAGTTATTTTCTCGAACATCTCTTGATGTCGATTTTAACTGCAATTCTAAGCGAGGTGCACGGATGCGGCCTGTTCCTCCTTTGGCGGCTATTCCCCAGTCTACACTGTCGTCGTCTACGAAAGGTTTGTAAAGAGAATATCCTGCAACGGTGGCGACGGCTTGCAGGTAGGTGTTGCTAAATTGTTCTTTTTGTTGGTTGATATCCACACTTACCTGTATTTTATATGGTAAATCGATCGAGTTTTGCTCTAGGTAATCTAGAGTAAAATTGTGCAGATTGCAACTCCGATGAAATAACGATCGCCCTCTGCATACAGCCGATCGAGCTTTAGGAAGGTTTGCAGCAGCACATTTGCTCCTTGAGTGCACTGTTCTGGGGAAGTATATTCATCTTCTGCATGGCTGATGCCGCCGCGAGAAGCTACGAAAATCATCTTCATTTTTTGCCAACGATCGCGCAAATAGTTGTTTCTTGTTTTCTGCCTCTTAATTGAATACTTTTAACTGGTTTTGCTTCGTAGCGATCGCTCACCAAATCCCAGGTTTCTCCTGTTATTAATACCCGATAAGGATTGTCTTCTTTAATATCTTTATTCATTGCTTCTAGCCGAGCCGCAACATTCACAGTATCTCCTAATACCGAAAAATTTAATCGCTTCCCGCCGCCGACAGTTCCAGCAATAATCGACCCAGTATGAATGCCGACTCCGAATTCAATTTTTGGCTTTCCTTCCCTTTCAAATTGTTGATTTAATTCTTTCAATCGTTCTGACATATCCAAGCAAGCGGCAATACAATTTTGAGCGTCCTGTTGAATTTCTTCAGGTTTAGTATGGGGAAAGGGAATGCCAAATATTGCCATAATTGCATCGCCAATATATTTATCGATCACGCCGCCGCGATCCATAATACACTCGCTCATGGCATTTAAATATTGATTTAGCCAAGACATCAATTCACTCGGAGATAGTTGCTCGGAAATGCTAGTAAACCCTCGAATATCCATAAATAAAACGGTGGCGACCATTTCTTGCGGTTGCATTTCGCCATTTTTAAATATTTCGTCTTTGCGCTGCCAAATTAATTCAGCAGTTTCTTTTGCCATGTATTTTTCAAACAGGCTCATTAATTGTTGTTTCTCTTGTTGTTCTCGCAGTTGCAGTCCAATTCCAGCTAAGACGATCGTACCAATCGGTGCAGCGATCGGCATTAGTAGAGAATTAAACGTGAATAACAAGAAAGAAACTGCATACCAAATTAGGGGGAAAAGGAGAGCGATCGCAATTCGTCCCCTGGGCCCAGATTTGGATAATATTCCGCTAGTAATTGGCCCAATTAAAAGTAATGTAAGCCAACTTGTCCAGTCAGGTAAAGGTTGCAGCAGTCTGTTCTTGAGCAAGTTATCAATAACTGCGGCATGAAGGTAAATCCCACTCGTTGGTGGAATTCGATCTAGAGGAGTCCGCAAGGGATCTAAACCTGTTGCCGTCGTACCTACTAATATCAATTTGTCTTTTAAAGCATCTTTGGGAATTTTACCTTCCAGAACATCAGCAAACGAATAAGTCGGTAAATCTTGCACTTTACCAGGCCAATTTATCCAAGCACTCTGAAATTCTAGACTGCCGTTACTAGGCGGGGATAAAAACTTTTCTAGCCCTCCCGATTGCGGTTGCTTGTCGGCGTTGTAAACGTGCAGCATGGCAATTCCCAAGGAGGGAATATCTCGCAGCCACAGCGTGGCTTGACGACCAATCCCATCTGTGTCTGACTTATGGAAAATATGACCTCGATCGGCGGCTGCGGCTTCTAAAGATGGTACAATTGGTAGCGGTTTTCCTCGGTCATCCCAAGCCTTAGCTAAGACTACATTACCTGTTGCACTCATAGCGTCTGCAAATTGGTTATCTTGGGGACTGGGTTCGGCAAAAATAATGTCGAAACCAACGACTGCGGGTTTAGCAGGGGAAAGGGCTTGTAATAATTGAGTGTAGCGATCGCGCGAAAACGGAAATCTCCCCAACTTCCTTAAACTTGCTTCGTCTATTGCAATGACCACCACTCGTTTATCCCAAATAGGTTTGGGTAAAATTCCACTTTCGCGAAGTTGAAACAGGCTGTTAGATCCGAGTTGTTCCAGCGGTTTCCAGGCATCCAAATGCAACGCGCCCAAGGAAATAATAGCAGCAGCAACTCCCGGCAGTAAGGACTGGCTGCGGGCAAAAAAATCTCGCAAACGAGGGATTATTAATTTAGTCATTACCTATTTCTTAATTAAACTTGCACCGATTTCATAAGATACCTCATTTCCCACCGGACTGCGAACAACTAGCCAGTAGTCAGAGTTAGCTGGCCTCGGCACTACCTCGTCGATTTTACCTGTTCGATCCATCTTTAACGGTTGGTCGTTTAAATAGACTAAATTCAGCGGATCGACAGTACAAATGCATCGAACTTTGTTTTGACTGATGACTGATAAACTGATCAATTCATAGTTCATATTTTCTTTGAATGCCTGGGGTGGAGTGGGAGGAATGCCGGGAAAAGTGACGGAAGCATAGCCCTTTTCTATCTTCACTGTTCGCCCTTGAGCGCTAGCGTCAACCTTACCCTCAAATAAGACAGTTGCGGCTTTTCCCTCTGGACCAACACCCACGGCGAACTCAGTCCCCCTGACGCCTACAACTCCTGCTGGGCTATTAATTTCTAGGCGCGAATTGGGGTTAGTCAAGCGTCGGGCCGAAACTCTTGCCAATCCTGCGGGGACTGACAGCAGGGTAACTCTACCTCCGCCGACAGCAACGGACAGACCTTTAACTTGTACGGTGCTTAATTCTGCTACAGTAATTGTAGCAATGCCAGAGTCTACCGCTAAAACCGCGCTAGATTGTTTGCCTGTGGAGATTTGTTGGCCGGCTGTTGTCAGGCGATCGCCCACTTTTGCTGGTCTGCCTTGATACGTTACGGTTCCCCTAATTTGCTGTACTTCTACCCAGCGACTCCCAGGCAGTTGAATCTCCCTCGCCAGCAAAGGCAAGGCGAAAGTGATAAAAATACTAGCAAATAGGATTGTCCACCATTTAGAAATACCTGACAGATTTAATTTCATCACAAAAAAAATATTTAGCCAAAACTACGATCTAGACTACTATTCTTTTGGTAACTTCTCAGGAAAATTTTTAACTAACAGGACTTACGCAGGCACAATATATGTAGTGCGGACACAGCTACGTTAGCGAAGCACTCGTTTATTATCACGTTTTAATGATGCCCTGCAACTCCGATGAATCGATCGCCCTAGTCGTAAAGCCGATCGAGCTTTAAGAAGGTTTGCAGCAGCACGTTTGCTCCCCGAGTACACTGTTCTGGGGAAGTATACTCGTCTTCTGCATGGCTGATGCCGCCCCGAGAAGCCACGAAAATCATCCCCATATCCGCAAACCGTCCGATTTCTTGGGCGTCGTGGCCGGCCCTGCTGATTAGATGCGTGCAACTCAAGCTTAATTCCCGGCAAACTTCGGCAATCGCATTTTGAATTTTTGGCGCTGCTAGGGTTGGCAATACGTGCAGCATTTCGGTCATTTCAACTTCGGTTTTGGTGGTAAGTGCGATCGACCGAAACTCCTGTTTCATTTTCACTAACAATTCTGCCAAATGAGTTTGAGATATATCGCGCAAGTCGATTTTAAAATCTACTTTTCCGGGTACAATATTTGTAGCATTCGGCGACACGTTTAAGTAACCTACCGTTGCTACTTGTTCGCCCGGTGTTTCTACTCCCAATTTGTTGACGGCGAGTACCATTTGTGCGGCAGCTACTAGGGCATCTTTGCGATCGCACATCGGTGTCGAACCGGCATGATTCGGGCGGCCAGTTACTGTCACTGCATAGCGGTATTGTCCGACAATGCCTTGAACTATGCCGATTTCATCCCCCGTACTTTCCAAAATGCCTCCTTGTTCGACGTGGAGTTCTACAAAAGCTGCTATTTCTTGGGGACGCCGTTTTGCTTCTGCGATTTTTGACCAATCTCCGCCAATTTGTGCTAAACAAGTTTCAATGGAAGTACCGTCGCTGCGCTGGTAATATGCCGCATCGCTGACTGTATTTCCGGCCATCGCTTTGCAGCCGATAACGGTGCTTTCTTCGTCGGTAAATACGATCGTCTCGATCGGATGTTCCAAGCATAGGTTATTTTCGTGCAGTACCCGCACCACTTCAATCCCCGCCAAAACTCCCAAAACTCCGTCGTAATGGCCGCCCACGGGAACAGTATCAATGTGAGAACCTGTGGCTAGGGCCGTACCATCGCGCTTTCCGGGATAGCGGCCGATGATGTTTCCCGCCGCGTCAATCCGAACCGTCATCCCGGCTTCTACCATCCAAGATTCGACGAGTTGGCGGGCCAGCAAATCTGCTTTGGTAAATGCTACCCGACTGACGCCACCTCCCGGTAGTTTGCCGATTTGGGCGAGTTGGGCGATGCTGCGGTTGAGGCGCGGGCCGTTGACTGCAAGTGTTAATGTAAGTGTCATTTGAATTTCTTTTATTGATTGATTTAACTAATTGCTGTATACTGCATTCAATAGCATTTAAATGGGCGACATAATGTAGCTTGGTTTACAAAAGTGGATCGCTTTGATAGTGCTAGCAGTAAGGTGCGCCGAACAGCACCATAAAACTAGAGTTTGTGCATCAGTCTTAAGTCAGAAAAAACACAATTTTTTATCGGGTGTATGTGATGAATCAAACAGCAATTGCAACCAAACGAGTTTTCATTTGCGGTTCTGCCCTGCGGGGTCAGCCGGACAACAGCAACCTCGGAGATGCTAAGTTTATTAGAGAAGCGAAAACTCGTCCGATTTACCGCTTGCATTCGGCCGAAAATGGCTGGCATCCTGCTATTTATGAAGTGGCCGCCGGAGGGGTATCAATTCCGGGCGAAGTGTACGAATTAAGTTTAGAGCAATTTGAAGAATTGGCAGCGGGGGAACCGCCGCATATGTATCCCTCGGATGTGGTTTTGGATGATGGAGAAGTGTTGACGGCTTTTTTGTACCCGCAGGAGTTGGTTCAGAAGTATCAATGGGAAGATATTTCCGATCGAGGTGGATGGGCCGCTTATAAAGCAGGTTCGTAGTGAGGACTTTAGTCCTCTCTAAAAGTAGGGACACGGCACTGCCGTGTCCCTACGGATTTCAGGTTTGTAGTGAGGACTTCAGTCCTCCTTGAAGAGTATCGCCCTGTGATGTTCGTGCCAGTGTCGGGCGATATCGATGCGGCGGCACAGCCACACGTTTTCGTGCTGCTGTACGTAGTCCAAAAAACGCCCCAAAGCCGCCGCCCGCCCGGGCCTCCCCGCCAAACGGCAGTGCAGCCCCACACTCATCATCTTGGGCGCCCTCTCGCCCTCGGCGTAGAGTACGTCGAAAGCATCCCGCAGGTAAGCAAAAAATTGGTCGCCGGAATTAAACCCCTGACTCGTAGCAAACCGCATATCGTTGTTGTCGAGGGTGTAGGGAATTACCAGGTGGGGTTTGTCGCACTCGTACACCCAATAAGGCAAATCATCCGCGTAGCTGTCGGAATCGTAGAGAAAACCGCCTTCCTCGACTACTAGCTGGCGCGTGTGGGGGCTCGTGCGCCCGGTATACCAGCCGAGGGGACGGCTGCCGGTAACTTGCGTGTGAATGTCGATCGCCCTTTGTAAATGCTCCCGTTCCGCTTCTTCCCCAAAATACTTATAATCGATCCAGCGGTAGCCGTGGCTGGCAATTTCCCAATCGGCTTCTAACATCGCGGCTACTGCTTCGGGATGCCTTTCTAAGGCCATCGCTACCCCGTAGACAGTCACCGGTATTCCCCTCGAAACAAACATCCGGTGCAGCCGCCAAAAACCCGCCCTGCTGCCGTATTCGTAACAGGATTCCATGTTCATGTGGCGCAGTCCCGATAGGGGGACGGCCCCGACAATTTCGGATAGAAATGTTTCCGAAGACGCATCTCCGTGCAGGATGCAGGTTTCTCCGCCTTCTTCGTAATTAATTACAAATTGTACGGCTATGCGCGATCGATTTGGCCATTTAGGATCGGGTGGATTTTGCCCGTAACCGATTAAGTCTCGCGGATAATTTTGTGGCATATATATCAAGTCCGGTTAATTACTTATAAATCCAGTACGGGCATAGGGCATAGGGCATAGGGCATAGGGCATAGGGCATAGGGCATAGGG
>JAUBOH010000152.1:5568-13871 GCA_036700145.1 Microcoleus occultus BM001215366 | reverse complement strand
GGCACTCTTGGCACCGCCCCTACAAGGGGGGGAAAGGGGGGGTGAAAGTCCCCCTTTTTAAGGGGGATCGAGACTAGGCTACAAATAGCAGAGTTGCTGGGGCTAGCTTTGGAGGAAGTTAAGCAGGTAGACTCGCAGGATTAAAAGTAGGGTGGGCCTCGGCGGGCCTGGAGGGGCCAGTAATGTAGTGCGTTACTGGGCTGGTTGACATTGCAATAAAAAGCCTCAGACCAGCAAGTCTGAGGACCGGAGTTCCTGAAAATCGTCACTTAAGAACATTGTCGCCAACAAACAGCACAAAATACAAGAGGGGTGCAACCCAGCACGGTAGTTGTTGGCAGACAGAGACAGAAGTTTTGCATCAAAAATTCAAAACTTTATCAAAATTCAGGGGTTGAAAACCCCTGGCGGAATGTTTTTAGGGTGGGTGTAAATCCCCATCGAAAAAACCTCGCGCGACCTCTGTCAACTGTCAACTGTCAACTGTCAACTGTTTATGACCTTTCCTCGATCGCAATATAAGGAGCGCCGTGAGTCCCCGTATATATTTGAGTGGGGCGGTAAATGCGGTTTGCTTCTAGCTGTTCCTTCCAGTGGGCCAGCCAGCCGGCAACGCGGGCGATCGCAAAAACCGGCGTAAACAAGTCGATCGGAATTCCCATTTTTCGGTAAACCAGACCCGAATAGAAATCTACATTGGCATAAATTCCTTTGTGACCCAATTTCTCCTCAACCACTTCTTCTAACTTGACAGCAATGTCATAATAATCATCACGACCAAAGTTGTCAAACAACCGTTCTGCTAACCCTTGGAGAATAGTTGCTCTCGGATCTTTCACCTTGTAAACACGGTGCCCGAAGCCCATGATTTTGTCCTTGTTTTCCACTGACTTCTCGACAAAAGCCCGCACGTTTTCTACTCCTCCAATTTTCTCCAACATCTCAATCACTTCTTCATTAGCTCCCCCGTGCAGCGGCCCGGCTAAAGTGCCCACTGCTGAAGCAATCACCCCGTAAGGATCTGTCAGCGTCGAAGCTGTTACCATTGCCGAAAATGTAGAAGCATTGATGGTATGTTCGGCGTGGAGAGTCAGACAAATATCAAAAATCTGAGCTAACAGCGGATCGGGTTCTCGCTCGTTGAGCATATACAGAAAGTTCGCCGAGTAGTTCAAGTCATCCCTTGGCCGCACCGGGTCATTTCCCCGCCGCATCTGCTCGAAGGCCGCCACCATTGTCGGAATTTTGGCTAGCAGCCGCACTACAGCTTCTCGAATGTATGCTGGGTTAGCCAGAGCTCTGCGGGAGTAGAACAAGCCCAGGGCGGCCGCTGAAGCTTGCAGGGCGTCCATTGGGTGTCCTCTTTCAGGAAAGCATTTCATCATGTCCCGGATGCGATATTTGATCCGGCGGTGATAGCGAATTTCATGCTCGAAAGCTTCTAGTTCTTCCTTTGTCGGAAGTACGCCCCAGATTAATAAATATGAAGTTTCCACAAAGGAACTTTTGAGTGCTAGTTCCTCGATGTTAATGCCGCGATATTCCAGCAACCCTTTTTGTCCATCGACGTAGCTAATGCTGGACAAGGTAGCGGGAACACCTTCTAAACCTGGTTTGAATTCGCCGACGACCATTGCGATACCGTTTGTGTGTGTTGAATCTACTCAAAGTACATTACCAGAAACCAAGATAGTGTCACCGTCTTGACAAATAATCCTTCGATCGCGACTGGTGTGCTCTTGAGGCCGAGAAACCGGGTTTTTCAACGGATCGCCCGATCGCGCCGCTGAGTATTTTCGCCCCTCAAACCCGCTTTATGCGTTTTTTGAATGCGAGTTTCAGAGGGCTGGCGCGTCCTGTTAATGTCGCATTTCGCTGTTTCTATTGCAGGAAAAACTTGGGAGGAGTCAGCCAGAACATTTGGCTGCGGCCGACTGGGGAACCTGTTTCCGGGAGGATTAAACCGATGATACCTGCTTTTTTGACGATGAGGGCGTCTTGCGATCGCCCCCAAAGCAAAGTTTCTACCCAGTTGCCCAAATCTGGTTGGTGGCCAACCAGGGCCAAGCTGCGGCTACCTGTTTCCTGCCACTGCTTGTACCACTTCAGCCAGTCCCCGATGTCTCCTGATGGTGCAAGGGCTGCGGATTCTTCTATTTGGGCACTCAAACCGACTGTTTGCAGGATTTGGGCGGTTTGCTGGGCGCGCAGTAGGGAACTGCTGAGAATCAGGTCAAACTGGATTTCGAGTTCGTACAGTCGCTGGGCGATTTTTCGGGTTTTACTCGCGCCCTCTTTCGTCAGCGGGCGTTCCTCGTCTGTCGCGTATTCTTCGGGCTCGGCTGCGATACCGTGACGGATCAGATATAAATGCACTTTCGCTGTCCTTTTGATTGCTGTGCGATAGAACTTACGGTTGACGTGCTAGTTCGATCGACATTTTTCGCCTATTCTACAACTGCATTGACCGAAGAGCGCACTCGTCTGGCTGACGCTTCTAGGCGCTGCCGGCGATCGACATTTCCCGGCTCTTGCTAGCAAAAAAAACCGAGTTTAATGATCGTAAACTGGATTGTCTTTAGGACTAATTAAATTCATCAATTTTTGCTTTATTTGAGCATCGAATACTTCCCATTTGTGCCTTGCATAATCGCTGCTCTCATTGCCGCCGGAAAGAAATCCCACTGGAATTTCAAAACCTCCAGCTTGACTTCGGCCGCCGCCAAAAAAGCGTCCTTGAGCATCTTGACCGAAGGCTTCTTTAATGAATTCGTCTGGATCGAGAGTAAGTTTATTAGTTCGCAGCGAGCCGATTACTACTTCAATTTCTTCGTCTTTGTCGTGAACAATTGCGTAGACAACTGCGGTATGTACGTTCTCTTCTGTGACTAAAAAGTCCGCCGCTTGGGGAATAGAATCTCGATCGTCATAGCGGAGGTAGCCGATGCCGGCGATCGAAAAATTGTTCTGGACGATGCGGTGTTTGAGCGATCGTTCGATCGCATCCATCACCCACTTAGAACGAGAGGACTGCAACACTGCATTCAGTAACTGCGGGTCATAAAAACGGCTCAAATAAGCCGCAGCTAAAAAGTCTTCCTCCTGGGCTTGTCTGAGGGCGTTCGTATCCGATCGCAAACCGTGCATCAAAGCTGTAGCACACTTGACGTGCTGGCTGACATTGCCGTCGAGAGCTAGCATTCCAGCCTGTAAATACTCCGTAAAAATCGTGGCTGTAGCGCGGATTTCCGGGCGCAAATCGGTAAAATCTGCGTTCATTTCCCCCTGCAAATTGTGGTGGTCGATCACGGCGGCGATCGGAACTCCTGCCCCTAAAATAAACTCGGTTAAGTTACAAGTCGTGCCTTGATTGTCGATAAAAACGCAGCCTTGATACGCCGACAAATCCTTAGTTTTTGCCGTTTCCAGCGTCCACCGCTGCAACGGCAACCCTGTCAATTTAACTAAGGCAATATTTTCTTGGTGGCTGAGGGCGCCGGCATAGATCATCTCGCATTGAATATCGTACTGTTCGGCGATTAATTTGTAAGCCCAAGCGCTCGAAAGTGCGTCGGGGTCTGGAAAATCTTGTAACAATATTAACTGGCGAGTGCCTTTGTGCCGATCGAACATTTGGCGCAACTGCTCGACTTTGCGATCGTGCAATTCCTTGCGGAGACTGGCCCGATTCTCTTCGGAAGCAAATTCGGCTTTGCTGCGCCGTTTCCCTGGCGCACTCACTCCGGGTACAACCTCGCCGATCGGGTCAAGCTCACCTTCGCGGTTGCCAGATATTTCGTCTAAATTGGTAAGGGGGCGGTCTTTCATATGGCTTGATAGTTGTGAATTCAAAATATGGCTGACGCACGGAGACTCCTCGAAACCGGGTTTTTTACGCCCGTGTGCCGGTTGTAACCTGTGTATTTGGGTCCATCAACCCGGTTTCTGAACCCCATGCGTAAGTTCTATCTTTAACTCAAAACTCAAAACTTCCGCAAAAAAACCCCCGCGCTTGCGCTGAGGGGGGTTTTAAAGGCCTATTACATATTTTTGCCATTCTTTGTGCATACCGCTCTTAACGTGTTTAGTCACTTCAAAATAAAGACCGCTGTGAGGTTTCCGAGGCGGATGGCGCAGCGGCATTCCCGCTTCTTTCGGGGTGCGACTGCCTTTATTGACATTGCAGCGCATACAAGCCGTAGCGAGGTTTTCCCAACTGTCGCCTCCTCCGCGCGATCGGGGAATCACGTGATCCAGCGTCAAATCATCCCCGGTGTAACCGCAGTATTGACAAGAGTGCGCGTCCCGGTGCAAGATGTTCCGGCGGGTCAGCGGAATATCCTTATAGGGAACTCGGACGTAATGCCGCAGTCGGATCACAGTTGGTAGCGGGAAGTTTGGCGCAATAAATTTCCCGTTGTGTTCTACCTGCTCTGCTTTTCCTTTCAGCAACAAAACTACCGCCCTTCGCCAATTGGTGATGTTAAGGGGTTCGTAGGAGGCGTTCAGCACCAGAACATTGCCCATTGTTGATTGTTAAATAGAATATTTTTCCCGATGTTAACACAGGTTCCAATTTAGGGGGGCGAGTTCGCCAAGGGCGAGATCGATCGCCAAAAACGGTGAAAAACCCCACCTTCACCTGATACCTTCGCGCCCGATCCCCGGAGGCTGCACCTATTTTCTGCTGTCGGCGCGCTACGCGCGAGCATTTTTGGGCGAGTTTTGGCAAAGATGAGGCCTGTCGGCGCGATCCTCTCGCCCGGGCTTCGCTAACGGCAAAACTTTACACAATAAATTTTATTTTTTTCCCTAAATGCCTAATCTTCCCGGCAAAAAGCAGTCTAACTTTTTAGAGTATTAGCAACCATCAATAAAAAAGCCTATTACAGCCCATGAAATCTCGGCTCTTAAAGTCAGTTTTTAGCGCGTCAATTATCGCCCTTGCAGCTCAGATTTCAGGAAACACTCCAGCCTCGGCTCAAACGGCTTCATTCTTCTGCGGTGCTGCTAGCGGGCACCCAGCTACAATTGCTGTCCAACAAGGCAAAAATATTCCCGTTATTCTGTGGGTAGCTGATAACTATTTTAATGAATCGGGAGAAGACGCGATTACTCGGTGTACCAGAGTCTCGGGAATTCTCAACAACTCGCAAGCGCAAGGAAACTGGGACAATATTGTCACAGCAGGTGCATCTGGCAGCGGACAACTAATTATTTGTGCAGCTAATCCTCAAGACGGTTCCTGTAGATTATTATATCAAATACCGAGAGGGCAAAATCCCGAACAAGCCCGACAAGAACTCTTAAGAAGAGTCAAAACTCCTAATGTAAGTGTTTCCCCTGTCAAGGTAAATTAAACAGTTGACAGTTGACAGTTGACAGCTTGTCGTGAGTATTTGTAGGTGCGCCGCCATCGATTATCCCCAAAAAAGAGCGACAATCTCATAGCGACGCACCGAAAACACCCTACAAACCAAGATCGAAAAAGTCCACGGATAGGGAAACGACATTACCGCGATCGATCGTAGGGACACTCCAAAAGCCGTATCCTGGTTCCGGGTAATATTAATTCCGATGCAACCGGAATTGATATGATGAGTCATTACTTAGCCTATCCGAAATCAAGGTTTGTAGTGAGGACTTTAGTCCTTTTCAAAATTAGAGGACTAAAGTCCTCACTACAAACCAATACAAATAGTTGAAACCCTTCTCAAATACTCCGGTTGACTGCTGAGAAAATTGCAGCTTTGCTTCAGCAATTCTGCCAACCCTTCAACCTGTCTCAGCCAGACAGTGCCGTTGCTTCCAGCTACAGCAATTTGCCTTCCATCTCGACTCCAACCGACACTCACAACATTCTCCTCAAACTCAAATTGAGCAACCAGCCGCCCCGCTAAATTCCACAGCCGCACAGTTTTGTCAATTCCCACTGTAGCAAGCCGTTCTCCGTCGGGACTAAAACTAATTGATTTTGCATCTAAATGCAAAGTTTCAAATTCATTAACTAATTCTTTTTCTGACAGGTTCCACAGCCCGACTTTGCCGTTCAATGTTACTGTAGCAAAGCGATACTGCCGCCCGGCAGGACTGAAACTAATCCCAATTGCCTGCACCGCTATTGTTTTTTCCAATTTTCCCGACACATTCCAAATTCGCACTGTAGATTTGCCATCTAAAGTCGTTAAAAAATCGCCGCCTGGGCTAAAATTTACGCTTCTTACTAAGCCGTTGTGACCTGAAAGTTTGACAGTAGATAATATTTTTTTTGAGAGTTTTGGTAAATTAAAAATTGCAGCATTGCTGTCTATTCCTGCCGCGGCAAACAACTTTCCTTCAGGACTAAAACTGATGCTGGTAACAGAGCCTTCTATTGCTTTTAATTGAAAAATATTTTTACCGGATAAATTCCAAAACTTAACTGTTCCATCCCTTCCTGCGGTCGCTAAAAACTTGCCGTCCGGACTAAAGCTTACCATATTAACTAACTGCTGCAAAGCTTTCCATTCAGCAAGTTTCTGCCCGGAAAAGTTCCAAATCCGAACTCTATCGTCTATTCCGGCGGTTGCTAAAATTTGTTTGTCCGGGCTAAAGCTGACGCTGGTAACTGCACCAGCATGAGCTTGCCAATTCATCTTTCTTTGCGGAAGTGATGAGGTTTTTATCTGTTGTTTTCCGCTAATTTTATCAAGAATTACTTGTAAGGCTAACAGCGGTCTAGTTGCCGGATATTGTTCTAGATGCGGTTGGTTTTTCACCAACGTTTTTAATTTTTTCCCGGAGGCGATCGCCCTGAGTAAAGCCTCTGATAAAGCTTGGCTGTTCTCAGTTTTTTGAGATACCGCCAACAGCAAAGCATCGCTGCCATTTTGTTCGATTTCAATACTTGCTTGTGCTAGTTTAAACCGCTGGTAAGCGAGAGTTGAAAAGCCGATCGCCCCAATCAACGATGCTGCAAGTACCGCTGAACCAATGCCGATCCACTGTTTGGCTTTTTGTTTGGCAGAATCAGCCTCACTCAAAGCTTTTTCGGCATCACGCGCAGCTTTCTTGGTTTCTAGTGTAGCTGAATGCAGCAGTTGATTTTGGTCGATCAAAATCAGCTTTTGGCTGGCAGTTAAAAAATGAAAATCTTCATTTCTCAAGCTTTTATCTGCAGCCCAAACTAATGCTGACTGCAAATCATTTCCTCGCAAAAGTTGGGAATCATCTTCACAGTTAGAATTCAGCCATACTTTTATCGCTTCCGAGTAAGGCGAGAGTTTTTCTAATTTTTGTTCGATTAACTTTTTATTAAATACAGCTTCATAAATAGGATTAGAAATTGTTAAATTTTCCTGGCACTTGACGATTAATCCGCTTAATCGCAATTCCATTTGTTCCGCACTACCATCGGGGACAATTTCAACTTGGTGTAAAATTTGCTGATACAATCCGAGTCTTCTGACAATCCGCTGGTTTTCTCTGAAAAGCCGATCGCGAATTGTGGACAAATGTTCGGGCACATCTTGAGATTCCCAATTCTCCACGATTTTCAAACGCACCACTTCCTCAACCCACTCTTGAGGATTTTGAATGCGATCTTGCTCCCCCCCTTGACAAAGGGATGCCGACTCTTGCTCCCCCCCTTGACAAGGGGGGGCTGGGGGGGGTGCATTTTCAAATAGAAGTTTGCACAGTTTTTGAGTCAAGAACGGTTGCCCTCCCGTCCAATACAATACTGCTTTCAAAACTTCCTGAGAGTTATCTGTCAGCTCTGCCAACCCTGCTGCTAGCGGTCGCGCTTCTGTTTCGTCAAAACCAGTTAATTCGATCGCCTTGCCAATATTAAAAGGCGTGCTGCTGCTGGCATTTTGCTCGCGGCACAAATCCGCCGGCGATGCTACACCTAAGAGTGCCCAAGTTAGCCGATCGAACTCTGAGTTATTGGCGCGCTTGTTGTAGCACGATCGAATTAGCGCTAAAAAATCATCGGCGGGAAAATCCAGGGCGAGAATGCTGTCGATTTCGTCAATGAAAATGACAATATTACTGGAAATGTTGGCTAAGAGTACGGTTTCGATGAATTCGCTCAATCTTTGAACCGGAGTTAAAAAATTGCGATCGCGCCACCAAGTCCGCACGTTGACGACATCTGACAGATTAAAGTTATTTTCGAGAATGCGGAGCAGACCAGCATACCACTGTTCGGGAGTGACGCCGCGGTTGCCAATTTCCGAAATGTCGATCGCCGCACAAGCAATTCCCTCACTTCTGAGCCGTTGAATTGTCCGCACCTGTAAGCTAGACTTACCCATTTGCCG
>JAUBOH010000152.1:0-5468 GCA_036700145.1 Microcoleus occultus BM001215366 | reverse complement strand
AGAAATGGAGCCGATCGATTTAGTAATAATCGGTTGTGTAGCGGTGGCGCGCAACGGTGGAAGAACCGGGAAAGGTGCAGGATTTGCCGATTTGGAATTGGCGATGTTGACAGAATTCGGGTTAGTAGAAATCGATACGCCAATCGTGACAACAGTCCATCCTTTGCAAGTAGTTGAAAATTCGCGTTTACCAATGCAGGTTCACGATTGGGCGTTGAATTGGATTGTGACTGCTGAAGAGGTAATTGAAACTAATACAATTTATCCGCGTCCGACTGGGTTAAACTGGGATAGTTTGCGATCGGAACAGTTGGCACAAATTCCAATTTTGCGAAAGTTGAGAGAGCAAGAATAGATAACATTTTATCTCAAGGTAAAAGAGAATTCACAGCGATCGCCCCAATTTCTATTCCTTCAATCATAATCGGTATCACAGCCGATCGCCCAAAATCTAATCTTTGACTGTAATCTGGCTGCTCAACTTCCACAATCGGTTGAGAGTACACCTCCACCTGTTCTTCAACAAGATTCACAATCCAATAAATCGCAATTCCAGCGCGGGCATAAATCCGTTTTTTGACAGTGCGATCGCGCTGAAGCGTCGTATCAGATACTTCAATCACCATTGCAATATCTTCAGCACCCGGATGGCGATCGAGATACTGTCGCGTATCCCCCCGAACAACCACTATATCGGGTTCTGGTTCGCTGTTGAATAGCGTTATCGGTTCTTGGGAATCGACATACCAACCAGGAGGTAAAATATTCTCTAAAGCTGTTCTGACAAGACGAGTTGTGGCTCGATGCGGTGGATTTTTGGGCATTTTGAAAACGAGCCAACCTTCCAGCAATTCTACAGAGTCATCATCCGTGAGAATGCCTGATTGAATCATCGCATGATACTGCTCAATGCTCAAGCGCAAAATCAGATCGTTGGGAATTGCTGCGACACTTTCAACAGGTGACATAACAGTATGCAGGAGTTGATTTAGTTATCATTTTAGCCTAATTTTAACACACATCTACTTTGTGGTCAACACGCGCCATGCAATGAAAGCAGTAAAGCCTAGATAACCAAACACGGTAATCCAGTCTAGCCAATTGTCGGAAGTTATCAAAAAAATATCGTTCACGGGCACCGTTCACCTGATTATTAATTACAGAAATCATACCAAATCCAGGTTACTTATCCCCATCTCTCTGTTCTCTTCCTCTGCTTGCTCTGCGTCAAGAGCGGTTAAATCACCTGACGATGCAACCGCAATTGAGATGACTAGCTTTTCTGGAGATATCTATTAAGTTTTCTTTAGAGTTGCCGTATGCTTAGTCAAGAAGTCTAACAATGCTTCCGCCTCCGGTGATGGCTGTAAACTGGCGTAAGAATAGCGATACAAACCTCTGCAAATCAGAGATAACCGCGTTGGAAAATCAAGCACTGATGGAATATCGACAATCACATCATCAACAGGTGGAATATCCCCTCGCTGACAATATACGGCATAGCTAATTCGAGGCGATTTAGCCCGACTGCTGCTGCGGCTTCCCCAGTGAAAAACGTATTGATCCCAGCACGATAGAGTACCAGCTTGTGTAGGTAAAGCCCGGATATCTTCCAAGGCAAATTTACTCGCTTTCGTCTTGAGATTTTTGATAGCTTCAGCATACTCTGGATCGCGGTTTGCCGGAACCATGTACATACATGAATTGAGGGGATTGGCCTCAGTAATTGTCACCCAGAGAGTAAGCACTGTCGGCATACCGTTGGAGTCTATAGTATTCTCGTACTCGGCGTCGCGGTGAGGCTCAAATCCTTTGCCGCTGTCAGAAGTTTCTATGTAATAAACCCAAAAATTTGGAACTAGCTTGTAGCCGTTTCCCAGAATTCCTGTCAAGGTTGAGTTGAAGTAACCAAATGCTTGATAGAAGACATCGTAGACGAGGGCAAACATTGTCGGAAACCCTGCTTTTCGGACGTTTTCTATACAGTCGCGCATCTGGTGAATAGTAGCAGCAGGTATTACGGGAGGTGTTTGGAAATAGCCTTCTTCTCGCAGTTGCAGCGCGTACTCGTCAATTTCTGCTTGTTTGACTCCCAAAAATTCTGAAAAACCTTGAAAAGGTCGCTCAGAAATAGTTAAATTGGGGTTAAGATTGCGCCAGTAGTTAATATCTTCTGCTTGTGGCAGAAGTGGAATTAATTTATCTAAGTCAAGAGACTTTCTCAGAGTGACGGTTTCTTCAGTCATCGATCCTATTTTACGTTGATACTGCACAGGGGAAAGCCGGGGCGATCGCTTTTTTGCGATATTTGTGCTCATCTTTTCCCCTACTGCGGATTGTACATCATTAACGAGCTAAAATCTCCAATTAATTAACTTCCAAATTAGTTTTAAAATATTGCCGGTACAATTCGCACCTCGGCACGCACTCGTTTCCCTGCAACTTCACCAACCCCAAACTGTCCAATTTAAACGCCTGAATCGCCTTTAATTGCACCGGAAAATCCGCCGCCGCAATCTCTCTCATCCCCGCAGCCAACTCTGGATATTCTTCCAAATTCCACAGTTGGCGGCGCAAGTGATCGCTGTAAATTCCGGCATCGGCGATCGCACTTTCTGCTAATTCATCAAGGGTCAACTCTGACTGCGAAATGTGATATAATGCAACTCGCACTAGATAAGGATGTCCGCCCACAATTGCCATCAATTTCTCAACTTCGGCATCCGACCAATTCAAATTGTGGCGCGCTGCTAAATCTTGGACTTGCCCAGCGTTGAATTCCGGCAAATCTACGGGTAATCCGACGTTGAAAGGCGATTGATTGATGTTCATCGGGATGTAAACTTCGGTGGAATGAACTACAATTAACCGCAGTTTTTTCCAGATATCGCGCCGCTTCGATTCTTCGTGCCACGCCCGCAGCAGTCCTAAAAAGTCTTCGGCAATGTCGGGATATTGGAAAACGCGATCGATCTCGTCTAATCCTAAAATTAAAGGACTGTCGATTTGCGGCAAAATGTATTTCTCAAAGTAATCTTTGCAGTTGACTTTGCTGCCAAAAATCTCGTCCCAATAATCGTCTAATTGATTTGGCAAGTGCAACTCGCGCCCGACATAAGCGCAAAACCACTTTAAGAATTTATCCAAGTCCGCGAATACGGCTTTATCTACTAACTGAAAAGTTAGTGGCACTGTGCAATAACCTTGACGGGCTCCGTGATGCAAAATTCTTGCCATCAAGGACGTTTTGCCCATTTGTCTCGGTGCTTTTATTCTAATTAAGGCGCTGGGCTGCAAAATCGTTTGATAGCAGCGTTCTTCGATGGGCTGGCGTTCTATATAAAATTGAGAAGCGACATCGACTTGTCCTCCCGGCAATTCCGGTTCGGCGGCGGGTAGCGGAATCTCATCGCTGCTAATTTCTAATACCTGGTTTGGTGTTAAATTTTCCAGTTCTTTGTTGACCGGGGCGGGAGTTTCTGCTAGCAACTTCACAACTTCTTCGATCAAAATCGGAGTATCGGCGGGAGAACACCATTCTCTTTGTTCGATTCGGTACAGATAGCCGCGCAAGTCGTGATTTAGAGGCGAGTTGAGGGGAAAACCGACGCGGATGGGGAGAATTATTGGTTTCTTGTCAGGGCGGGAGTCTTGCAGTTCTTTTGCTTGCTGAACTTGATATGTTAGCAGTTCGCTTTGGTTGACTGTTGGCGGCAATAGCAACAACAGATAATCGCATTCTTTGAGGAAGAAGTTAATGCGATCGAACCAATTATCTCCTAATCTAATGTTGTTTTCTGCTGTGAAAACTGTATGCCCGATCGCACTTAAAGCAATTTCTAACTGTTTTCCCAATTCGCGATCGGGTTCGGCGCTGCGATAACTGATAAATACTTTCACACTTTGGCGAATGGCGGTTTCTTCCGCAGTCGGCAAATTGTCCGACTCACCGACATTTTCAGCATCGTCTAGTTTAGCCGATCGGTGGTCGCCATTCGCCAAAGTTAGCTCAAAAGCCGCGAATAACTGCCGAATTTTACTTAAATCCGCACCTTCTCTACCCTGCTTAATTTTGCTGACTGTATCGATACCGACGCCAGACTCGGCCTCGATTTCCGTCAGAGTACCTCTAATGTTATATCGGTCTGACCATTCTTGGAGCGCCTCGTTAAGTTTCTTTAAGCCAGACGCCGTGAGAATGCGACCGCGATCGCGTTTTGACTTGAGCACTTCGCTTGCAGTGAAAGGGGGCAGGAATATAGGAAGTTTAACGCCTTAACTGCCTATTTTAAGCCATTTTAAGCAAGATTGTCAGCCAGCCGGAACTTAAGGAATTTTACGGAGAGAGGTTTTTTGGGCGATCGACTCCTCAAACTCCGTCCTGATAACGGCTTCAACCTTTGAATATATTTGAGGAGAAAAAACTTTTCTTAACTCCCCAATCTCCGCCACCAATGACGACTTAATTTTTTAGAGTAAATACATCAAGCCAAAAAGGAGCATCAAAATGAGCAAAATTTTACACAGACTGGCAATGGCCGCTTTAGGAACCGCAGCCATTTTCACAATTAATACACTTAATAATTTAACCGAAGCATCAGCCGCTGGTAAATTCGATCAACCAGAAATTCATCAAAACAACGTTTTTTCGATTCCCGTACCGGGTCAATTTCACAAATAGCCAAATTTATTGATTTAATTAAGGATAAATTATGAAGTCTACACTTTGTTCGCCCTCAAGTACCGCTCCAAAATCTGACTTGCTTGATGCTGATGCGATCGATGCCTGTACTGCACTTGCGTGGATTGAATTGGTAGCGTTAGATGACAGCGCTCTCACGGGCGATGATTGGCTGGTTCTGTGCGATGATATTGATAGCGGAGAAATCTATCGCGGCTGGTTTATGTGGCACGACTGCGAAGTTAGCGGTAATTGGGAAGGTTACGATCCTTTGAGCGATCGCCGATTTGTGAATAAAGGAAAAGTTTTTGTCAAAGCGGCGATCGACTCGATCGAAGATGCTAGAAATAAGGCGATCGCACAGCTAGAATTTATCTAAAGCGCCGAGATTTCGCAACTGTACAAACTTTCGTCCGCCCTTTTTTTCGGGAATAAAAAGGGGTAATACAACCGGATTTGATATGAGTTTCGGAAACCGAATATTCTCAAATAAAATAATAAAATTTACGGCTGCTGTCAAGGGTTAATTGTCTGATGTAGTTGGCGATGCGGGCATTATTGATATGCCAAATGGCAAGCGTTATTTAGCCGCAATTTTTGTCAAACGTCCTTACAATGACCCAATTGTCAGAGATTTTGTGCGCCGAATTTCGCGGATTGTCTACAATTATTTAGACCAACCTGCGGCGAAAGTATCCGATAATTTGCGTCGATCGGACAATTCGGCGATTGATATCAATTGGGCTCTTCATCGGAATGATATAAACGGAGGACACGGCACTGCCGT
>JAUBOH010000151.1:0-13876 GCA_036700145.1 Microcoleus occultus BM001215366 | reverse complement strand
TTATGAAACTACCTGCACCCGTACCACCAGTGTTAGGGTTGGTTGGAGCAGTTGGCATTTTGCTGGGTGGATACTGCTACAGATTACTCAATGAATTGCTAATGAAATGATTCAACGCTCGACTTCTCTAGCAGGCATAAGTTTAATGACTCATGACTGATGACTACTCAACCAAAGCTTGCCGCTGAGCCTCCAACAATTGTTGAATCCCAGTTTCTGCCAAATCCAAAATTTGATTCAACTGACTCCGACTAAAACTTCCCTCTTCCGCAGTTCCCTGAATTTCAATAATATTCAAATCTCCATTCATTACCACATTACAATCAATTTCAGCCGCCACATCTTCCACATAATTCAAATCTAAAAATAGCTCGCCTTCCAAAAGTCCCACAGACACGGCCGCAACTTGGCGAATCAAAGGCGATCGCCCTAAATCACCTTTTTGCACCAACTTATTCAAAGCATCAGCCACAGCCACAAATGCGCCGTTAATAGAAGTCGTGCGAGTCCCCGCATCCGCTTGCAAAACATCAGCATCGACAATAATCGTCCGATCGCCCAACAGTTCCATATCCAAGCACGATCGCAAACTCCGGCCAATCAACCGCTGAATTTCTTGAGTGCGCCCCGATAATTTCATAAATTCCCGCTCTTGTCGCTGCGGCGTAGAACCCGGTAACATCCGGTACTCCGCCGTCAGCCAACCTTTGCCGGTATTTTCCAGAAACCTAGGCACTCCGGGCTTAATCGTAACGCTACAAAGTACCTGAGTGTCGCCGCTTTTTGCTAGCACCGAACCGCTGGCAAATTTGGTAAATTCGCGATCGAAACTAATCGGACGAAGTTGATTTGGTTGTCTGCCATCTGCACGTTTTTTTAACATAATCTATTGGTTATTGGTTATTGGTTATTTGTTATTGGTTATATCAATTCCGGCTGGGCCGGAAGGATATAGAGGACACGGCAGTGCCGTTTCCCTACCGGGATTAATTGTAGGGACACGGCACTGCCGTGTCCTAATCTACCGGAATTAATTGTAGGGACACGGCACTGCCGTGTCCTAATATCGGGTAACTACCTGAATTAATTGTAGGGACACGGCACTGCCGTGTCCTAATATCGGGTAACGTATCCTAATATCGGTTAATATTAATTCCGACGCAACCGGAATTAATATTATTAGTTATTTGTTATTTGTTATTGGTAACAATCAACAAATAACAGCTACTGCCAACTGCCAACTAACAACTAACTATTTACAATTTTAAGAATATCCTGCTGCACTTGTTCAGCAGATTGGTCGCCGTTAATAGTTAACAGCTTGTTGCGATGCTCGTAATAATCTAAAATCGGGATAGTTTGCTCCTCGAATAAATCGAGCCTGCGCTGCAAAATTTCTGGACTGTCGTCCGATCGATCTCGTTCGATCGATCGACTCAACAACACCTCAGTCGGAACCTTCAACCAAATCGCCCAATCGAGCTGCTGTGCCAAATCAGAGAGCAAAAAATCTAACTCCTCACCTTGAAAAGCCGTGCGCGGATAGCCCTCCAACACCCAGCCATTAAAGACATCCCACAGCAGCAGCCGGCGGCGAAAGAATTGAACCATAGTTGTGTCGGGAACTAATTCCCCTCTTTCGACATAAGACACCGCCAACTTGCCCAAATCTGTATCATCTGCGATCGCCGATCGCAGAATATCCCCCACAGCCAGCAAAGGAATGCTCAAATTGCTGCACAGTAGTTGTGCCTGAGTTCCTTTTCCCGCTCCGGGCCCTCCCAGAATTACCAATCTCACTGTGTCTTGCTCCTAGCGCCGCGACATTCAAAGTTTACCTGTTATTGAGATCGATCGGGCAAAATAGCTGCGATCGTCACTGCCGCTAGCTTTTGACAACTTGTATATCTAGCGTGCGATCGGATGTGCACTCAGTCCAGTACACTATATATTGTCAATCGCGCTTCATCCACGTCCAGGTCGGAGCCGCACTCAAGACTCAGTTGCTGATTAAATATTGCCCTATGGTTGCTCAGTTACAAACCCCTAAACTCAATTTAACCCACAGCTTGCCCTACACAGTTGAAGGGCTGGTGCAAGTTTTTACAGCCCCGCACCGCTGCTTTTTTACCAGTGTCATGGCTCAGGCTCTCAGAATTGCGGGACAGGGTGCTCCGGTGTTAGCAGTGCAGTTCCTCAAAGGGGGAATTAATCAAGGGCATCAGCATCCGGTGCGGCTGGGGCAGAATTTAGATTGGGTGCGGTGCGATTTGCCCCGCTGCATTGACAAGGCCGATTTAGATGAATTGGAAACGCGATCGATCGAACAATTGTGGCAATACGTTCAAAATGCGGTGCGCGAAGGCCGTTATGCCTTAATTATTCTCGACGAGTTGAGTTTGGCGGTGAATTTAGGCTTGATTCCCGAAGCAGAAGTGCTGGCATTGATTGACAGCAAGCCCCACCATTTAGATATTATTTTGACAGGGCCTTCCATGCCGCCAGCAATTTTGGAAGTTGCCGACCAAGTTACTGAAATTCGCCGCAGTCAATGACAAGGATTTAAGTTGCGATCGCCCGCCCGTGCGGTCGCAATTTTGATGTAAATTTTTATGTAAAAAAATTATCTAAAAAAAATCGCGATCGCCCTCATCAGAGCTCACGCGAGCGATCGCACGCCGATCGATTTAGCAGCGAAATTACGCGGGAACTACCGGATCGAACACAACAGTTAACCGATCGGCCGGAACCATCCGCTTGAGAATTTGCAAGTGACCGTCTGCATCAGACCAACTGCGAAACTGACCCACAACCACCTTTTCCAAACTCGGAAGCGATCGAACTACAGTCCACGGCTTGAGACGTTTTTCTTGCAGCATAGTACAGATAATCTCCTTGGTAAATTAGAGTCAAAGCCAGTCTCCATGCTTGGACAGGGGCAAAGACTAGGCTGTGACTTTGTAAACTTCCCCTTCTCTCAAAACATATCACAAAAAAAATGGTTTGGGATTATATCTTATATCAATTCCGGTTACACCGGAATGATATAGAGGACACGGCAGTGCCGTTTCACGGCAGCCCGATTCATTGTAGGGAAACGGCACTGCCGTGTCCTGATTTCGGGTAATATCAATTCCGATGCTACCGAATTTGATATTATTTAGGTTTTTTTATACCTAATTTTTACATAATATATCATTTATGGGCATTGGTCATTGGTCATTGGTCATTGGTTGTTGAGAATTAGTTGTTGAGAATTAGTTGCGATTTATTGAGAATTAATCCTTGAGAATTGGTCATTGAAATAACAAATAACAAATAACAACTAACCAATCACAAATAACAAATGACTACAAATCTCGCCGCGACAGCAAAAACCAGATCCCGCCCAAACCCAAAACACCGCACAAAACCCCACCTTCCCACCCAAAAACAGTCCCCCCCGGCAAATGTCCAGGCATTGCCTTAGAAGTAAAATTCAGTTCAGAATAGTATACCCACTGACTGTTAACCCGCCAGCCCACTCGATCGCCAAACTTCTCCCAAACAGTAGCATCATAAACACCAGCCTTTCCCCCCGACTTTACCCACAAACCCTTTTGCACAGAAAAACCGAACCTGCGGTGACTGTGCCGCACCCAAAGTTGGTCGATAGTCTGCAAATCCTTCGCTGGAAACTTCCTAATATCTTCCTCGCTCAAATAACCCCGTGAAATTTGCTGCATCACCTCCAGCATTTTCACAGAAGTTTCCTCATCAGCACCCCGCCAATTTTTAGCAGCCAGCAGCCTTTCCAACTCAGAATAATCAATACCTTTTTCCGACTCTAAATTCACAGAAACTAGCGGAGGAGCAGTCACGGGTTGAGTCGGTACAGAAGGACTAAGAACAGTCGCCTGCTGCGACTTGGGCGCTGGTGGGATAACAACAGCAGCAGCAGGTTTTAAAACCTCCAAAACTTCCACAGCAGACTTGTAGCGGTCTTTGACATATTCCTGAATCAACTTATCCAAAATCTGACCTAAATCCTGGCCGATCTTTGTTCCTTTAGGCAAAGCCTCCCTCCAAAGCCAGCGACCTTCGAGCGGGTCGTAAAGGTCATCGTGAATGTCCCCGTAGATATCCAAATAAGGCATAACAGAAGTCAGCAAGCGAATGCAAGTCACCCCCAAACTGTAAAGGTCGCTAGCTGGAACAGCCCTACCGTGACGCTGTTCTAGAGCCGCATAACCCGGAGTTCCCAACTTAGTTCCCGTTTTGGTCGGAGCCTCAGCTACTACCTGTTTGGAAACCCCAAAATCTATTAGCACCAACTTGCGATCGCGATTGCGGCGGATCACGTTCTCAGGCTTAATATCCCGGTGAATTACATTGCGCTCGTGAACAAAATTCAGCAACGGCAACAAATCTAACAGCAGTTCCCTAGTTTTAATTTCGCTATAAGCACCGTACTTTTCTAACTCATCCTTTAAATTATTGCCATCAATAAACTCTTGCACCAAATACAAGCGCCCATCTTCCTCGAAATAAGAAATCAACTGAGGAATTTGCGGGTGTTTCAGTTCGTAAAGCCGCCTTGCCTCTTGTTCAAACAGTCGGACATACTTTTTAAAATGAGCGGGCTTCCGCTGAAACTCCTGCGGTGGCGACAACTGTTTTATAACGCACAGTTCCTCAAACTTTCCATGATTGACAGCTCTAAAAGTCCTGCCAAATCCTCCGTCGCGCAGCGGCTCAGTTGCTGCATAAAGGTCTTTTAGCAGCAGCTTTGAACCACAATTAAGACAATACTTTGTGCCTGGTGGGTTCTGACGCTTGTCTCTTGGGCAATCGAGATTAAGGCAGTATGTCATATATTAAAAAAATGCGAACAAAATTATACTCAGGGTTTCATTTTATTCAAAAGTCCGATCGCGAGCTGGTTTTTGTTGAGGGGAGACCCCGAACCTTAGTATAGCGACAGCCACCAGGAGCGATCGGAGGGAGCGCTCTGGCCAGACGGCCCCTGAGCAAGTATAACTCTCTTGAGGGTTTGACCTCAAACTCGAAGTCCAAATCTAACCCTAAACTCAGAGAAGGCGCAATACATTTGATTTAGCGGTCAAATAGCCAGCAGATCGAACAGAAATAGTAATTTATTATCGGCCCAGTTAGCTCTGCAACGCCGAAAAAAAACTTACGATTCCGCCTGAGATATAATTTTATTACCAGAGAGAAGCAGACTAACGGGAGCTGCGACTGCTGTCAAGTTCGATCGGCCTTAATATTTTACCTGTATAAATTTTTACCTTACCCGGCAAAATCAACAATCCAAAACTCCCCAACAAACCCGCGTTAAAATAAATACTAGCTTGCACGCTGAGCAATCCGAGCGCGACCAGAGAATCAGCCTGTTTTCGCTGTTTCAGTCAGCAGCTATTACCAGTTACATATATTTCGATCGGTCTAGTTAATTAGGAACTGCCAGTGACACCAAAACTACAGCCATCTCAAACTCCAAACTCCCGCGCATTAGCACCGAAAGTACCCTGGTTCGAGCGGTTCATGGCACTGGTCGCCCTAGGAAATTTAAGCCTAGTATTATTTGATATAAGTTACGTACCTTGGCGAGATTTCTACTTTCGACAATTGCCAGTTATTACCCAAGTATACGACCCATTTAAAGGAATTAAACCCCACCGAGACACCGAGAAATATCTAAAAACCTTAGAAGAATTAAAAATTCAAGTAGTGCAAACAGGCTTGCCATCTCCCCAAGTAGCAGCCAAATTGCAGGAAATAAACAATCTAACCGCGAAAATGATCGACGAAGATCCGTTTCGAGTAGCATCAAAAAGCGGTACTCTCGAAAAAATTAAAGACCGAATGCGCGATCGCACCCCGAATCCGCAAGAATCTGCCAAACAATCATTCCGAACATTTTGGAGCCAAGACCATTTAAACAAACAAGGCTGGCAACAAGAAATAACATGGTTTGACGCCAAAATCAAGCCGTTAATCGCCACCAACTATTACCGCACGATCGGAGAAAACGGCGAATTTACCGACAACTTCTGGCAAATCGACCTGCCATTTATGGCCATATTTGCGATCGAATTTCTAGCCCGCACCTACTTCATCAGCCGCCGCCACCGCAGCGTCACTTGGCGAGCAGCAATGCTCTGGCGGTGGTACGACATCTTCCTGCTCCTCCCATTCTGGCGCCTGTTGCGAGTAATACCCGTCACAATTCGCATCCACCAAGCCAAAATGCCCGACCTCCAACCCATACGCACCCAAATCAGCCGAGGTTTCGTCGCCAACTTCGCCCAAGAATTGACCGAAGTAGTAGTAATTCAACTCATCAACCAGATGCAGCAATCCATTACCACAGGCGAACTAGCCCGTCAACTATTTCAATCCCCAAAACAGCGATATTTAGACATTAATAATATCAACGAAATAGAAGCGATCGCCACCCATCTAGTTCAAATCACCGTCTACAAAGTCCTGCCCCAACTCCAGCCAGACCTAGAAGCTCTCCTCCGCTACAATATTGAAGGCTTCCTCAAACAATCCCCCCTCTATCAAGGATTCCAGCAAGTACCCGGACTCGGCAATCTACCCGCACAGCTAGCAGAGCAATTAGTTGCAGAACTATCCAAATTAGTCACCCTCGGCCCCCAAGATGCCTACGAAGCCTTTAAAATCGCCAGCGAAGACCCCGTAGGTACCAAACTCTCAAGCCAACTCGTCCAACATTTCGGGCAAGCTTTAGGAGCCGAACTGCAACAGCAGCAAACCTGGAAAGAAATACAACTGTTGCTGTGCGACTTCCTCGAAGAGTTTAAAATTAACTACATCCAGCGGTTGAGCGAAGAAGACTTCGAGAAAATTTTAGAGCAAGCCAAAGAATTGCAACGCATAGCCCCGCGTTAGTCAGTTGACAGTTGACCCTTCGACTTCGCGAGCGGGCGACACAGTTGACCCTTCGACTTCGCGAGCGGGCGACACAGTTGACAGTTGGCGAACTAATGACTAATGCTCAATGCCCCATGCCCCATGCCCGATGCCCCATGCCCCATGCCCGATGACCAGTTCCCCACTCCGCAAATGGGCTCGTTCCGAAGGCGGTTTGTCACTCGGCGGGCGATCGAGCTAAACTGAGAGCTGAGGTCTGACTTCGATCGGAAGCAGCCCTCAAACTTCTTGGAAGAAACTGTTTCACCTAGGAGTGGGTCAAGCCCACTTTTTTTGTTGCATTAGTCGCAGCCAAAGGGCTTAGGGCATCAGACTTGCAAGTTCAGACAAGGGTCGCGGGCGACGAAACAATGTCATCCAAAGGTAGAAAGCAGAAACTAGAAGCCAGAATTTCAACCCCACAAGCTCATCCTCGGGCTTGAAAATCTGACATCTTTTTCTTCATTCCACAAATCAATTTGAGGGTACAAAGCCTCACATCTTGCGGTCAAAAACCAGGTCGATCGCGATCGGCAATCTCAACACCTGATTTTTGCTTGCCCGTGTCCGAGTTCAGGAGTTTTAACTTAAGTATTCGATATGACTCATCCCCTAATCCCACAAATCATTGACTTAGCTACCCCCGTTGCGGAAACACTGGGATTGGAAGTAGTGGGAGCAGTGTTTCACACCAACCAAAATCCTCCCGTCTTGCGGGTAGACATCCGCAACCTCCAGCAAGACACCGGTTTAGCCGACTGCCAGCGAATGAGCACAGCGCTCGAAGCCGAGTTAGACGCAGCCGACATCATACCCTTCGCCTACGTGCTAGAAATTTCCAGCCCTGGTATATCTCGATCGCTACTGAGCGATCGAGAATTCATTACCTTTAAAGGTTTCCCCGTCACAGTCAAAGCTGCCGAACCGGACTCGCGAATCAAAGAGTGGAAAGGACTCCTGATCTGCCGGGATGAAACAACGGTTTATCTCAATCAAAAAGGGCGACAGGTTAAAATTCCCCGCCCTCAAATTGCCAAAGTTGAACTAGACGAAGGAACAAAGGAAAGGTAAAGGGAAATTTTGAGATTTGAGTTTTGAGATTGGAGATTTGAGATTTGAGTTTTGAGATTGCCTCGCAGTAAGCTAAAAATGCTTCGCTGCGAGTTAATTTTTAATAATCCGATCTGTAGTAGCGGGTTGAATTGTCACAACAAGTAAATTGTTACAGCATCCATATCCCTTAATCCTCTCCCCCAACTCATAAATTATCAACGATCGCTTTTTCTCAAAAACTACCAATTACCAATTACCAGTTAAATCAAATCCGTGCTTCATCGGAATTGTAACATCGAGTCAACAGTCAACAGTCAACCAGCCCGCCAGTTTTTCGACTGATAGTCAACAGTCAACAATCACCTGACGGTGCAACCGGAATTGATATTACGTATTGTCAAAACAAAAAAGGAGTGTTTTATATGTCAATGGTTCCCCTGCCCGGACTAAAAGAAATGGTCGAAGGTATTAGTAAAGAGCGCAACTTACCCAAACACGCTGTCCAAGCAGCCTTGCGAGAAGCCTTGCTCAAAGGATACGAACGCTACCGCCGCACCCAAAAACTCGACCACTTCAGCGAAGAATACTTCGACAACTTTGATGTAGAACTCGACGCAGAACAAGAAGGTTTTCGCGTTTTAGCCAACAAAACTATTGTCGAAGAAGTCGCCAATCCCGATCACGAAATTTCACTTTCCGAAGTCCAAGAAGTAGCCACAGAAGCTCAGCCTGGGAGTATCGTGCTCGTAGACGTAACACCAAATCAAAAAGAATTTGGTCGCATGGCGGCCATCCAAACCAAACAAGTGCTGGCTCAAAAATTGCGCGACCAACAGCGCAAAATGATTCAAGAAGAGTTCAAAGATTTAGAAGAAACTGTGCTGCAAGCAAGAGTTCTCAGGTTTGAGAGGCAGTCGGTAATTTTAGCTGTCACCAGCAGTTTCGGTCAGCCGGAAGTAGATGCCGAACTCCCCAAGCGCGAACAGTTGCCCAATGACAATTACCGCGCTAACGCTACATTTAAGGTGTACCTGAAAAAAGTAGGCGAAGGCTCTACTAGAGGGCCGCAGTTACTTGTTTCTAGAGCGGACGCAGGTTTGGTGGTTTATCTGTTTGCTAACGAAGTACCGGAAATAGAAGACGGAGTGGTGAGGATTGTCGCCGTGGCCAGGGAGGCAAATCCGCCCTCCCGCCACGTCGGGCCCCGGACTAAAATAGCAGTAGATACTCTCGATCGCGACGTAGACCCGGTAGGAGCCTGCATCGGAGCGCGGGGATCGCGGATTCAGGTAGTAGTCAACGAATTGCGCGGCGAAAAAATCGACGTGATCCGTTGGTCTCCAGATCCCGCAACTTATATTGCTAACGCTCTGAGTCCAGCTAGAGTAGATGAAGTGCGTTTGGTTGCCCCAGAAGGCAGGCGCGCTCACATTTTGGTCGCTGAAGACCAACTGAGTCTTGCCATTGGTAAAGAAGGTCAGAACGTCCGCCTCGCAGCCCGCCTGACAGGTTGGAAAATCGATATCAAAGATATTGCTAAGTACGATCGCGACGCCGAAGACACCAAATTGGCAGCAGAAGCAACCAGGCTCGAAGAACTAGCAGGCGACTACTACGAAGACGAACAAGAAGCATCAGGCTTTGACGGCGAAGAAGAAACGGCAGAATTTGAGGAACATGAGGTAGCCACCACGGAGGACACTGAAGCCCCAGTCTAAAAACCGCGAGATTCACTCTTATTTTTCCGATCGGGAGACCAGGAGGACTTATCCTCAACTCCCACTTTCCCACTCTCCCACTCTGACAAGAAATGAAACAGAACTACCGGTGCTGTGCAAGTTGTCGAAAAATAGCTGATAAGGAAGCTTTTTGGCGAGTAGTCAGGGTCTATCCTTCTCATCAGGTACAATTAGATCGCGGCCTCGGTCGTTCCGCTTACCTTTGTCGGGCGAGCCAATGCCTCAAAGCAGCTCAGAAAAAAAATCGACTTGGGCGATCGCTCAAAGCGCCTGTATCTGACGAACTGTATCAAACACTTTGGCAGCGTTTAGCCACATCTGACTTGAAATCTGACTGTGGCTTAACTTCCGGGCGAAAAACCGACAAGAGTTCGGCCTCGACTGTATAAACCCTCGCGGGCAGCCCTACCACTAATTACCGGTAGCGCCAGCTCTAAAACCCCAATCCGATCGGCCCACCAGTCTGGAAAGATTTGTGTCAGATTAGATAAAGGTAGGGTACTAGCAGAGGTATCCTCAAGGTGGAAAGGCAAACTTTGAAGCTTGAGAGAGTGGCTGTTGCCAAAATTCAGACTTCTGAGTTCCCGCGTTCCGAAAAAGACTTGAGAATTCTCGAACCGCAGACTTCAGCGAGTTGCATCTTTTAGATAAAATTGCTGAGCGAGTACCAAAACCCCGATTCCTGACACTGAATCAATCACAGCGAATGATGTCGTCATTAGAACACAAAATCACAATGTAAAAACTGGTTGGCACAAAAGAGGGCAGAGTGGATGAACAACGGCAAAGTAAGAATTTACGAATTATCACGGGAACTAAATTTGGATAATAAAGACATCTTGGCAGTTTGCGAACGGCTCAATATTTCAGTGAAGAGCCACAGCAGCACAATTACAGAATCTGAAGCAGAACGCATTCGCCTCGCAGCGGAAAAATACGTAGCCAGCAGCCACTCTTCCCCCGCGAAGCCAGCTCCTCCCGAAAGAGCAGCAGCGCCATCTAGAGAATCTGGCCCTCACCCTAACGACCAACAAAAAAAGCAGCAAATTTTAGAAATACGCAGTCCAAAAGTACGGCCGGCTGGTGCCTCCTCCCAGCCCGCGGGAAATGAGGAGCCAAAAAACCAGCCTGGGGCAACCGTGGCAACTCCTCCCAAATCGCCCGCCACTCAACAACTTCAGTCTCCAGCTAAACCAAATATCAATCGACCTGTACTGTCGAAGCCAAATGTCGCTGTCTCGGCGGCTCCGTCAGAAACAGTCTCAGAAACAGTCTCAGAAACAGTCTCAGAAACAGTCTCAGAAACAGTAGGTACGATCGCCAGTCAGGCACCTGCGGCACTTCAAGCGCCGTCGGAAAAGGCTCCAGAACGCACGCAACGCCCGCCGGTCGCCCCCCCCGGGCCGTCGGCAAAACTCACTTCGCCACCAGTCAGAGGGGCGTCGGAGTCGGCTAGCCGTACCCCACAAAATCTGGGAAATAAGCCGGTACTCAAACTTGCCAGAACTGAGCAAGAGCTATCAGAACAGACAGAAACTCTGGAAGCACCTGCTAAACCCAGCCGTCCTAGCAGACCCGCACCTGGAGGTACCGAATCTCGGGACGGGCAAAGACCTCGACCAGGTGGTGGCCCAGTCAGAACTCCACTTGCCGATCGACCCCAACCAGGTGGTGGCCCGCGCCGGAGCCTTGCTCCCGCAACGTCAGCTACCGGGCTGCGTAGCCGTGGCGGCGACACCGGAGCCGCAGGGGATGACACTGATGACAATGAAGAAGACAATACGCCAGACTCTGGGATTCTTCTCCTCGAAAGGCCCTCCCTCCCTCGTCCTGCCAAAAAGACTTCGGTCATTTGGGAAGAAGACGATGAAGAAAACTCAGATGCTGCCAAAGCTGCCAAGGCTGCCAAACTCAAACAACGTAATCGCCTCAAACCCATAGATGAGGATGACGATGACCTAGAAAATGGCTCGGATACGCCAACAATAGTCACGGTCAGCCTGTCCCTAGCCCGCCCTGCTAAGGCGAAGTCACAAGCAGCTCCCAAGTCAACACCAACTCCGGGCGCACCCGGAAGCAGCGGCAAAAATAAGAGACCTGGCCCTTCTCACGATAAAAGCTCGTCTGGTTCGAGTGGCGGAGGCGGTCGTCGTGGTGGTGGTGGCAAAACAACGGAACCAAAAGTTGAACGCCCAGAAAAGCTGCTGCTGAGCAGACCAATGACTGTTCAGGAACTGGCAATTACTCTGGCGGTTCCCGAAACCGAAATTATTAAGCGGCTCTTCTCTAAAGGTATTGCGGTCAACATTACCGAAACCCTGGATATTTCAGCGGTGAGAATGGTAGCGGAAGAAATGGGCGTAGAGGTAGAAACCCCAGAAAAAGTAGCCCCAGCCCTCAAAGTGATCGAGATGCTGGACGTAACAGATATGGAATACCTCCAGCGTCGTCCGCCAGTGGTAACGATTATGGGCCACGTGGATCACGGCAAAACTACCTTGCTCGACTCGATCCGCAAAACCAAGGTCGCTCAGGGAGAAGCTGGGGGTATTACCCAGCACATCGGCGCTTACCACGTGGATGTGGTACACGAAGGCAAGAGCCAGCAGGTGGTATTTTTGGATACGCCCGGTCACGAAGCCTTTACAGCAATGCGGGCTCGGGGAACGCGGGTTACGGACATCGCTATCTTGGTGGTGGCGGCGGACGACGGTGTGCGACCACAGACAATTGAAGCTATCAGCCACGCGAAAGCGGCTAAAGTGCCAATTGTGGTGGCGATTAATAAAATTGACAAGGAGGGCGCTCAGCCGGAACGGGTCAAGCAAGAGCTGACAGAGTACGGCTTGGTTGCAGATGACTGGGGCGGCGATATCACGATGGTTCCTGTCAGCGCTATCCGAGGCGAAAACCTCGATATGCTGTTGGAAATGATCCTGACCGTCGCGGAAATGGAAGACCTCAACGCTAACCCGAACCGCGCGGCTAAGGGTACGGTGATTGAAGCTCACCTCGACAAGGCAAGGGGCCCTGTGGCAACTTTGCTGGTGCAGAACGGTACTCTGCGGGTGGGCGATATTGTGGTCGCAGGTTCGGCTTTGGGTAAGGTGCGGGCGATGATCGACGATCGCGGCGATCACGTAAAACAAGCAACTCCATCCTTTGCGGTGGAAGTGCTGGGGCTGCGAGAAGTTCCTCGTGCTGGAGACGAATTCGATGTCTTCGGGAACGAAAAAGAAGCTGCGGCGATCGCCGATGCCAGAGCTACATCCCAACGAGATTCACGTATATTGCAAGGTGGCCGGATCAGCCTCAGCGGCTTCTCTCAACAAGCTAAGGAAGGCGTTCTTAAGGAACTCAACTTGATCTTGAAGGCAGATGTCCAAGGCTCCCTCGAAGCAATTGTCGGCGCTCTGACTCAACTTCCTCAAAAAGAAGTTCAACTCCGACTGCTGCTATCTGCTCCTGGGGAAATCACAGAAACGGATATTGACCTGGCCTCCGCCAGTAATGCTGTGATTATCGGGTTCAATACTTCTCTCGCCACCGACGCTCGCCAAGCGGCCGATCAAGCAGGGGTAGACGTACGGGAATATAGCATCATCTACAACCTCTTGGATGACATTCAAGGGGCGATGGAAGGCCTGCTGGAACCGGAACTGGTGGAAGAACCTCTGGGCCAAGTCGAAGTGCGCGCTGTCTTCGCGATCGGTCGCGGGGCTGTGGCTGGATGTATGGTACTCTCCGGCAAAGTCATCCGTAACTGCAAGGTGCGGGTGCGCCGGGGCAACAATGTTGTTTACGAAGGTGTTCTCGACTCCCTCAAACGGATGAAGGAAGATGCCAAGGAAGTCAATACTGGCTTTGAATGCGGTATTTCCTTGAGCGGGTTTAGCGACTGGGCGGATGGCGATACTATTGAAGCCTACCGGATGGTTACTAAGCGCCGCACTCTCTCGGCATAATTTTGGATTCTGAATTGTGGATCTTGGACTCAAGGCAGGTTAATCACCTGCCTTGAGTTTTAAGCATTCTTCTTCCCGGTTCCTGAGCGGAGCGTCGCCCTGAGCGTAGCCTTCTTCCTTCTTCCTTCACGCCTGAAAATTGGGTCTGAAGCCTCCCCCTAAACGGGGGAAATCAAACAA
>JAUBOH010000150.1:11467-13910 GCA_036700145.1 Microcoleus occultus BM001215366 | reverse complement strand
TCTCGCCCATCTCCTCCAATCCTAGCAACTCCTCGTAATCCAGCGGATCGGCATCGGGATAACCGGGAACCGGCATCCATTGACTGATTTCTAGATTCGCAAAAGAATTGTGGATTTTAGTAAAAGTATCGCGAATTAAACTCAGAAAAGAACGCCGCGTCGATTCCCGCCCGCTAACAGCAATCAAGATTTTCTCATCTTCCGGGTCAGATTTAATTCGGGCGATATTGTACACCTCAGCGCCTTCGGTGTACTCCAGCATTACCCCCGTGCGCCAGTGGGTGCTGTTGTGGATTTTCTCGTGCATCAGGACGATGAAACGGGAGAGGATGCTATCGGGGAGGATGCGGTAGTGATATTGAAATTCCAGGGTTTCGCCTTCGAGTTCGGTATTTTCCGGTTCTTCTTTGGGCAAAATGCCGGGGATCAGGAAAGTCGGCGGGTGGCAATTGCTGAGAGGGAAACAGAGTTGAAATTCGCCCATCAACTCGGTGAGACAGTTGTAACGGTGGCTGGGATATTTAGTTGAATTCAGGATGCGGCTGAGTTCTGCGTGGGTGAGAATGCCTTTAGTTTTGACTTTGAGTGCGTCGTCGCTGAGGAGGGCGTAGATGCCTTCTGTCACCCAGTGGGGATTGAGGATGTTGGTGGATTGCAGGATGGGGTGTTCGCGGAAGTTGAGGACAATGCCCAGATTGTGCAGCAGTCCGATGAGTTGGGTTTGGTCGGTTTCTGTGAGGATGTTTTCTGTGGCGCAGATGGTGGCGTATTCGCTGATGCTGATGAAGTCTTTGTCGAGGTTTTCCAGGCGCTGCTTGACTTGGAACCAGCTTAGGGGCAAAAGGTCGTAGACTTCTTTGAGTTGGGAGATTTCGGTGTGGATGGCGCTGCGGAGTTCCTCGATGCCGGTTCCGCTTTGGCAAGAGGTTTCGATAATGGCTTTGATGTTGGGATATTTGTCCCGCAAGGCTTTGCGGTTGAGATCCAGGGGTTGTTCGTCGCACTTGTTGCCGACGATGATGACGGGGGATGCGTCGCCGAAGCTTTCGATCAGTTTCAGCCAGTATTCGAGCAGGTTTTCGTCTTCGCTGGTGCGGCAGTTGGAGACAAGGAGGTAGAGGCTGCGTTTGGTGAGGAAAAATTGGTGGGTGGCGTGGTAGATTTCTTGTCCGCCGAAGTCCCAGACGTTGAGTTTGACGGGTTTGGTGTTGACTGTTATTTGCCAGTCTGTGATGTTTAGTCCGTCGGTTTGGGGCTGGTTGGGGTTGTATTGGTTGTGGGTGAGGCGGTTGATGAGGGAGGTTTTGCCGACGCTACCTTGGCCGACGAGGAGGACTTTGGCTTCGTTGAGGGGGAGGACTTCGCCGCTGCGGAGTTGGCGCAGGTAATTGAAAATGGCGGCGGGAGTACCGGGGTTTTCGTTGCCTAGAACTTCTGGAGAAATGGGTAGGGGATTGCCACGGAGGTCGAGTTTTTCAAGTTTTGGTAGGGTTTCTAAGCATTCGGGAATCTTTTCAATTTGATTGTTATAGAGGGAAAGTTCTGTCAGATTAGACAGTTGGGCGATCGCCTCTGGGATTACCGTAATCTGATTGCTCCAGAGATAAAGTTCTGTCAGATTCGACAGTTTGCCGATCGCGTCTGGAATTTCGCTTATCTGATTGTTAAAGATGTCAAGCCGTTTCAGATGGGACAGTTGGGCTACTGAATCTGGGATTTGGGTAATCTGATTTTTACTGAGGGCAAGCCCTGTCAAATTGGACAGTTGCCCGATCGCTTCTGGGATGGAGGTAATCTGATTGTCACGGAGGGAAAGCACTGTCAGATTAGACAGTTGCCCGATCGCCTCTGGGATGAAGCTAATCTGATTGCCACCGAGGGCAAGCCATCTCAAATTCGACAGTTGCCCGATCGCATCTGGGATGGAGGTAATCTGATTGTTACCCAGGTAAAGCTCTGTTAGATTAAACAGTTGCCCGATCGCCTCTGGGATGACGGTAATCTGATTTTGATTGAGGTTAAGCTCTCTCAGATTGGACAGTTGTCCGATCTCATCTGGGATGACGGTAATCTGATTGTTAGATAAGTTAAGTATTTTTAAATTGGTTAATTGAAGAACAACATCAGGAAACTCAGTTAGTTTATTCCCAATCCATTCTTTTTTCTCCTCATCAAACTTCCCCAACACCAACGACTCAAGCTGCGTGCACTTGCCAATCTCCGGCGGCAATTCCTCCAACCCCAACCCCGCCAAATCCAATTCTGTGGAGCCCTCATCAGCCGATGAGTCGATTAACTGCAACAACTCTTCTCGCGTCATATCTTTTGTCTCCCCGTAGTCTTCATTTGATTGTGACAGTATTTTTTGTTTGGTGGGTAAAGAATCTGGACACGGCCCAAAAGAGGACACGGCAGTGCCGTTTCCCTACCCCAAAATTATCGT
>JAUBOH010000150.1:0-11367 GCA_036700145.1 Microcoleus occultus BM001215366 | reverse complement strand
GACACGGCCCAAAAGAGGACACGGCAGTGCCGTTTCCCTACCCCAAAATTATCGTAGGGACACGGCATTGCCGTGTCCTCCGTGGCCTACGCATCACAACCTGTAGAAACCGGGTTTTTTCGGGTTTCTACCCCTGTAACGAAATATTCTCGCAAAAACCCGGTTTCTGACCACCCGCACGTCACAACCCGTAGAAACCGGGTTTTTATGCGTTTCTACGCCTATAACGAAATATTCTCGCAAAAACCCGGTTTCTGGGCTACGCATCACAACCCGTAGAAATCAGTGACAAGACAGTCGTTTCCCTACAATTAATCTGGCGATTGTTACATCTTTTATCCAGTGCAATCCATTATTTTGGGGTAGGGAAACGGCACTGCCTTCTCCTCCGTGGCCGACGCATCACCACCGAAGAAACCGGGTTTTTTCCTATTTCTATGACTCTCACCAAGTATTATCCCAAAAACCCGGTTTCTGGGCTACGCATCACAACCTGTAGAAACCGGGTTTTTTCCTATTTCTATGACTCTAACAAGTATTATCCCAAAAACCCGGTTTCTCGACTACGCATTTAGTATGAAGCCATATAAAAAACACAGCCCTTACCAATTGACTGGGGCTGTGTTTTTTACAATCAAAGTATTGAGTTAAGTGCGGATCAAAGGACTTGAATTAACGCTTAGCTTTCAAATTACGATTTTCCGCCCTCCTAGCCCTTTTCTCTACCCACTCTGAAAGTCTTGTCTTACGTTTGAGCGAAGACTGAGCTACTTGGTGTACAGTCTGTCCAGCAAGCAAACTCAACACTGTTAGAGCCGAGAGCGAAAGATGAGCGAAAAATCTAATTCAGTCACAACAAACGCCACCGCTGACTGCCTTATTGGCTACGAGCGGATTTTGGACTATTTCAAACAAGCCCAGAAGGAATGCCCTAAAGGAGTAGGTTTGAAAAGAGACAGCAAAGCTAGTGGGGGTTACATAACACTTCAGTTCAAGTTAGGTAACAAGCGGGTCAATAAAACCTGCGGGTGCTACCTGACAATGCAGGCTATTACTGACGCTACGAAAAAAGCTCATTTAGTCGCCAATGCTCTAGGTTCGTTTTCTAGTGAGTCTCAGTTTTTATCGTGGTACGATGACGCGATTCTAGACAAAAACATCATCAAAAATGATTTAATGACGTTTGGTGATGCGATAGCCAAAGTACAGAAAGATTACTGGGATGGACGTACTAAACGCCGTCAACAGCGCGACAGAAGTAGTATTAGTCAACAGAATACTTGGGATGCAGTCTACGGTCACGATTACAAGCTATTACCACGAAACACGGTTGTCAATTTGACGGATATTTTGTCGGTAGTTAATAGTAAACAACAAGGCACTAAATGTTTTAAAAACTGTTTGTGTGCAATGAAAAAGTTAGCTTAAATTATTGACAGTACCGACATACTCGCTCATCTAAAGGAGATTGATGCGACAAAAACAAAGTTCAGAAAAGACCTACAATCAATATCAATTGATGAATTCCTGAAATTCTGCGAAGATGTTCTAGATATCCCTCTTGATAATAAACGGTACGACTTACAGCAGCGACGCTGTTGGTTGTGGGTATTCTCAATGCAAGTGGTGTATGGTTTTCGGGTACATGAAGTCTTGGCTATTCAAAATATTGACAAATCGTTCAAGACAGAGGATGGAATTGTTATTCAGGCACTGACTGAGCCAGACAACATGAGAATGATTGCTGTAGTAGGCGACAAAACATCACTAGATACAACGACTAAGACTGGCTACCGACTGTGTGTACCGATGTTAGCACCGACTCATCCTGACTTAATAGAGCGTTTAGGAATTAAGTTGGGTAAACCACCTGAAATCTGTTTGTTGTCAGATATTCCCAAAACAATTGCTGGCATATATAGTCGCCGTGCTTGGACTACCTTAAAAAGATGGAATAAAGGCTTTACTCAGTCTCATGCTTTACGTCAATTGGCTAATTTTAATGGTCAAATGGCGGGGATGTCTCAGGAGACGAAAGCCAAAAATTTAGGACATTCAACACAGATGAATGAAGGCACTTATAAGAAACGATCTAATACCAAGACAATAATTAATTGGCTAACTCTGTCTACCAAAGAAGCTATTCCTTTAAGTAGCGCTATTTAGGTTCTCAAGCAGATAGAAAGTAACACACAATGCGTCAATTTATTGGCTTCTATTTACGGGATTACGCCCAACGAAGTGATGGAGTTAAGCTGTTCGACATCTAAACTGCATTAACTCGCGTTACCTTTGTTTTTTATTTTTCGGTTCCATTTCATAATTAGTCCTCCTTCATTTAAAAGTTTATGTAACAGTGATTCTAGTTTTTAAATGGATTCAAATAATCTATTAGCAACATATTCCTTGGCGAAATGCCATACTAATTCAACTAGGTTATAGTCCGAGGCTCTATTTGGGTAAAAAGTCTATGATTAGATTCGGCATTTATGACGCTATTTTCTGCAAAGTCTCTGCTTTTTTATGAAAACTAGCGTTGTCCAAAATTATCACAAACTTGCAGCCTTTATCTTTAAAGTCTTCCGCTAAATTCCCTTGCAATATCCACTCTGCTTTTAAATTTTCATAAAAGTTTTTCAGCACTGCATAAAAATTAGCAGAATTCCCAGATGTCATAAAATATACCCATCTTTTTTTGTCTGAATATCTCACTCCACCCATAACATTAATACGACCTTTTCGTCGCTCTCCTATGAATGTTACTTCGAGTTCCTTTTTTACACCAGTTCTTCCTTCTAATCACTCTTAAACTAAATCCACTCTCGTCCTAAAACCATACCTGTAAAAGGTCGGGGGATTTTTTTTTATTTTTAGATAGTCAGCTAATTTATCTTTAAATAAACCTCTTTCCACGGTATCTTGCTTATCCTCTAAGCTGTATTTAGCGAGCGAGGTAAACATACTTTTTTGATTTTAAAATTCTCCTTACTTGGGTACTACTCAGCTCAATCTCCGTCTTCTCTCCTAGATATATTGCAAGTCTAGCTGTTGTCTATCTTCCGAACTTATAGCCATATTTCTCAGGCTCTACTTCAACTGTTTCTAAAAGTAAATTAATGTATTTTTCTGTAGCTTTTAGATAATTACCCTTCATCCTATTATCTTTAAAAATGTCTAAATTATTAGGCTCACCATGAATGCGACCATAGGCAACTTTTCTGAGAGAACATCCAATTACTTCAGCAGTTTGAGCTTGTGTATTTCCTCCGTTATTTACTAATAAAAATATTAACGCTCTTTGTCGAATATCTGGATGCTCATGGTCTTTTAATGCTTGTTGCAGAATTTCCTTTGTCTCAGAACTGAGGAAGTTTTTAGTAGGCATTGACTTTTTCTAAAAATTATCATATTATACCATATAATATGCGTTTTAAATGCTGAACAGCTTATTACTCAAAATTCTTCCCATAACAGCGCTATTTTGCTTGGAAAAATGGATCGCTCATCAGATGCAGTGGGAATTTTGTAAGTTCGATAGTCAGGTAGGTTCTCTGTTGGCGCCGATCGCGTTTGCAACCATTTTTCAGAGCTAAAATTCAGCTAAGGCAGTTTATAGAGATGCTGGAAAGAGGCTTGAATCTTCAAGCATTAATGGACAAGCTGTACAAGACGATCGACAATACTCATTGTAGCAAAGTGACTAAAGTAGAATTTACCGAGATGTATAATCATAAAAAGAAACCAAACAGGATCGGAAAAATTCCTATGCAATTACTTAAGCAGTTAAGTATAAAAACAAAACTCATAGTTATGTTACTGGTAGTCAGCCTGTGCGCTATGCTCGCGAGCACCTATATATGCTCTAGCAGTGGGAAAGCTATTCTGACCGAAAAAGTCTTCAACCAATTAACTAGCCTTCGGGCTGCCAAAACTTATCAAATTCAAGATTATTTTGAAACCCTTCACAACCATAGCGAAACCCTAAGCGAAGACCTGACAGTCGTCGCAGCCATGCAGGAGTTGAATACAGCCTACCGCCAACTGGAAGCATCAACAGTACCAGCGGATTTTGACGCAAAAATTGATAATTACTACCAGACACAATTTATACCCAAACTAACGCGAACTCAGGAAGGTTCTCCGGTTCTCGAATCCTACACGCCAAAAACAGCCGCGGCTCGTTACTT
The DNA here is from genome assembly GCA_036700145.1 of Microcoleus occultus BM001215366. Classification (GTDB taxonomy): domain Bacteria; phylum Cyanobacteriota; class Cyanobacteriia; order Cyanobacteriales; family Microcoleaceae; genus Microcoleus. Next base: position 7,180 of record JAUBOH010000150.1, on the reverse strand, counting down.
GCAGTACCACTATATCGCTGCTAACCCCAACCCCGTTGGCAAAAAACTTCTCCTTGACAATCCTGGCGACGCCAGCGCTTACAGCCGCGCTCACGCCCGCTACCACCCTATTTTTCGCAATATAGTTGAAAAATACGGTTACTACGATATGTTTTTGATCGATCCCGAAGGAACTGTTGTCTACACGGTTTTTAAAGAGACAGATTTTACGACAAACTTCACCAACGGCCCCTACAACGAGAGTAACCTAGCATCCGCAGTAAAAGCCGCACGACAAGCAAATGGAACGGGCTATGTGAAAATAGTAGATTTTAAGCCCTACACCCCTTCCTACGGTGCTCCTGCGGCTTTTATCGCGGCCCCAATCTTTAACGGCTCGGAATTCCTTGGTGTTTTGGCGTTCCAGCTTCCGGTTGACAAAATTAACAATGTGATGACTGGTAACAAAAATTGGAAACAAAATGGTCTGGGCGATTCAGGAGAAACTTATCTGGTGGGGTCAGATTATCTAATGCGCTCTGCGTCTCGTTTCCAGATTGAAGACGCAGAAGGTCATGCAAAAACCCTACGCTCGATCGGTACTGATGAAAAGACCATCAAGAAAATCAAAGAGTTCAATACTACCATCCTCCTACAGGAAGTGCAAACAAAAGCAGTGAAGGAGGCTTTGTTTGGGAAACAGGGCACGGAGGCGATCGACGATTATCGTAATATTCCAGTTTTGAGTTCTTATGCTCCACTAGATATTGATGGATTGAGGTGGGTGATCTTGGCGGAAATAGATGTTTCTGAAGCCTATGCCTCAATTCACTCGTTTGAAAAAACAGTTTTGATTGGGGCTACTATAATCATTGCGCTAATCACGCTTGTTGCCATGTGGCTGACCGCAATCTTTGTCAAACCCATCAAGATGTTAATCGCTAGCGCCGACAAGGTGGGGGCTGGAAATGTTGATGCCGTTGTCAAATCAGGTTCGCAAGATGAATTTGGAGACTTAGCTAAGTCATTTAACCAAACGATAGGTAGCCTTCGTGCCGAAACTCAACTAATCGAACAAAAAAATCGCGAAAATGAAGCATTAGTCTTGAGTATATTTAGTCCGGCAATCGCCAAACGCCTCAAACAGGGCGATCGAGAAATTGCCGATCAGATTTCTAATGTCTCGGTCTTGTTTTCCGACCTCGACCGATTCACCAAACTCACTCAATCAATGTCTCCTCAAGAGGTTGTTGGCTTGCTCAATGAACTGGTAACAGCGTTCGATGAAATGACCGAAAAATACGGTCTAGAGAAGATTAAAACTATTGGTGACGGTTACATGGCTGTATGCGGGCTTAGTGTGCCACGTCTGGATCATGACAAACGCACGGTAGATTTTGGTTTGAAAATGCTGTCGTTTGTCCGCCGATTTAGTTATGAAAAAGGCTTGCATCTAGATTTGCGAATCGGCATCAATTCAGGAGATGTGGTTGCAGGTGTTATTGGCAAAAATAAATTGATCTACGATGTTTGGGGCGATAGTGTAAATATTGCCAATAGGTTAAAGTCGGCTTGTCCGCCCGGATCGATATTCGTGTCTCAAGACATCTGCGATCGCCTGCCGGAACTATACGATTTTGAGCTGGTTGGTGAAATTCAAGAACCTGGAAAAAAACAGCTAGTGGCTTGGCAACTCAAAAGTTCTAAGCCGACCGTAAGTGTTCGAGAGGAAGAGGTCTATGAGTAATTTAATCTTTTCAAACGACTGGCAAACCTGGGCGTTAATGGTCGGATTAGGGTTTCCAATCCTGGTCGTTTTACTAGGAGAGGTTATTTACCATCTACAAAGGCGCGGTAAACCTTTGGCGGCTACGCTGCTTGTTGTAAAAAACCTCGTCCTGCCCATCTTAATGCTGATGGTTTTAATCAGGAATGTCCTGACGCTTGACGTTAACGGGAGTTTTCCAAAGCTCGTCGCAACGCTTTTCTGGATATCTGCGATCTACGCCTGTCTCTCGCTGTTTAATGTGATTTTGTTTGAAGAAGCGGAGGCGAATACATGGCGGGCACGGATGCCCAAACTGCTGATCGACCTTGCTAGGTTGTTTTTGGTGCTTGTGGGAAGCGCGATCGTGCTGGCGGCAGTGTGGGGTGCTGATTTGGCGGGTCTTGCTACCGGATTGGGCGTTAGCTCGATCGTGATCGGTTTGGCGCTTCAGGACACCTTGGGTAGCGTCATGTCTGGCATTGCGCTGCTTTTGGAACGCCCCTTCAGTGTGGGTGATTGGTTGCGTATTGGAGAGATCGAAGGGCAGGTAATTGATATCAATTGGCGCTCTGTTCGCCTGCTAACTCTCGAACGCCAAGTGATTATTGTTCCTCATCAGTTCATTGGAAAAGAAATAATCCGTAATTATAGCCAACCAGAACGCATTTACAACCAACGCCTCAATATTGGCTTTTCCTACGATACCCCCCCTAACCTGGTGAAGCAGGTATTAACAAGTACAGCTTTGGCTACACAGGGAATATTAGCCGAACCCGAACCAGAGATCAAAACCACATCCTATGATGAGACGGCAATTATCTATGAGGTGGAGTTTTTTATTGAAAACTTTGAGGATGTGGAGCAGATACTCGATCGATTTATGACGCGAGTCTGGTACGCAGCGCAGCGAAACAACCTGACGCTATATCGCTACCGATACGAGTATGCTATGGAAACGGAGGATAAGGCAGATAGCGCTTCAAGTAAGTTAGCCCAAAGCCTGCACTCAATTCCCGGATTTATGCCTTTAGCTAGAGAGGCGAAAAATTTAGATGACTTAACTAAGGGAACTATTTTACAGAAGTTTGGTGCGGGAGAGAAAGTCATTCGGCAGGGCGATCCTGGTAATGCTTTGTACATTATCGTTGCGGGTCAGGCTAAGGTCACAATCACGAACAAGTTTGGCATGGAGTTGGAGGTAATGACGATCTTGAGCGGTGAGTTTTTTGGCGAGATGGCGCTGTTTAGTGGGGAACCGAGTCCGGTATCGATCGCCGCGGCTGATGATTTGCAAGTTCTTGTCGTCTACTCAGATGCTGTAAATATGATGATTGAACGTCAACCAAGCTTGGGGCGCGAGATCGGTCAAGTTATAGAAGCGCGAAGCAAAGCGGTAAGTATGGCTATTGAGGTAGATTAGGCGCGTCGGGCTCGGGACTACTTTTCTTTTCGGCTTGTGGCAATTTTGCCATTCCAGGGGCTGGTGAAAAACCACTGTCTATGACCCTGCAAAGTACCGTAAAACCCCCCCTAAAAGCTTTCTTGACCCAGCAGCCAAATGTAAAGTTTTATTGCAAAAATTAAATTTAGTTGTTAAAATACACCTTAAGAGAGATGATGTATCTCTGTGAACCCGCTGCAAGGAAACGCGCATTTTGGGTTTCCTCACAGTAAGAAAACAACACTGTGAGAAAAACTGTGAGAAAACAACGGATTTAACTATTTTTGCAGACCAGCTTTGACTAAAGCTGGTCGTTTCTGTTGAAACATTAAACGGGCGATCGGACTTTCCGCAGATAGCCGATCGCCCGATCCGTTGCGATCCGTTGCGGTTAAAAGTCCGATCGACCTAGAAAGTAAACGTAGTCCTCACCACCCCAATCACCAAATCGGAATTATCCTTATTGTGGTCGGGAGCAGTCAGCCAAATCACACCTGGAGTAATCGAAATATTGTCGCTCAACTTAAACTGATAGAAACCTTCAATGTGCAGCGAAGTATCCTTATCTTCCGGCAAAGTTGAATTAGTAGAACTTGTCACCCGCGGCTCCATACCTACGATAAAGCCAGCCACATTTCCTTCCTTCAACAAATCGGGAAAAGCCAAAGTAACAGCCCAGTTCCAGATTTTTTGGTCTCCCCGCTGCACAGAACCCGTAGGAGTAGCCAAGTTAGATAAAAAGCGTTGATTGGTGTAACCAGCCCAACCGCCGACAGCAATGCCGCGGTTGACTCTCCACGAAGCTTGCGCGCCGTAGGAATTGCTAGAAACTGGCAGATTACTGTCGCTGTCGATTCCGAAAGAACCCAGACGCACCGGGAAATTAGAAGCATTGCTGCCCGTACCGGTGACGAAGTTGTAGGAATTAACGTAAGTTAGACCTAAAGCCATGCTGTCGCTCGGTTTGAAAGTCAACTGAGCCAATGCACCGTAAGAACCGTTGAACAAACCGTTACCCCGTGTCGGACTCGCAGCGTTGCCGGCCATATATCCCAAACTCAGTTCGAGTTTTTCCCCAAACTGATGCCGCAGAGCGATGCCAGAACCCGCAATCAAATAGTAAATCGGGTTGCGAGTACCGAAGTTGGAAAGAGCACCGCTGCCGCCGTCTCCGTCAAAGTAAGGATTGACTGTGTTGGTAAAATCGTCCGCAGCCCCGGCGTTGGCTTCGAGAATTACCGTCGTGTTTTTGCCGAGAGGGAATTGGTACAGCAGCGCATCCAAAGCTACAGTATTGCTAGCCTCGGCAAAAGGCCCAGCATTAAACCGCAATTCCCCTTCAGCAGTTTTGGTATTATTAGTAGAAAACGAACCCAAATTTAAAACTTGCAGTCGAGTTCTCAGCAAGTCTCTGCCAGTGAAACTCGTGTCGAAATTGAGACGAACCCTGCTGCCAAAAGCCGTCGTTGTATCGGCATCATTACCTTCAGCATCTTCTCCCCTAGCGATACCGGTCAAAGCGAATATGACTTCGCCGTTGAGTTTAGTCGTAGTCGAAAACTGATTTGCTTCTAATTCAGCCGTGCGTGCTTCCAGAGCATCTACGCGGCCGCGCAAAGTTGCTAATTCCGCCGCAAATTCTTCTTGCAGCTTTTGCACAGAAGCTAAATCTTCTTTAGTTGCTAGACTTCCCGTACCGCTTTTAATTAGTTCTGTAACCTTATCCAAACACGCATTTAAACCCGCTGCAAACTCGTAGCGAGTCATCGCCCGGTTGCCGCGATAGGTGCCGTCAGGATAGCCGGCAATGCACCCGTAGCGCTCTACTAAGGATTGCAAAGCTTGGAACGCCCAATCTGTGGGTCGAACGTCAGACAGTTGCGAAACTGAGGTTACTTGACCGGCGGCGTCTTTGCTGCTGCCTTCTGTGCTGTATTGGTTGATTTGTTCTAAAACATTTGACTGCGCTTGAGGTTGTGCAGTTTGAGTAGTCGATTGAGAAATCTGTTCGGGTTGTGCGGCCGGTTTTTCGGCGCTTAAATTTGCCAGTGGGGCTGCTGGTTGCGTTTCGCTTAAATCTGCGGGCGCGACTGCGGGTTTGGTTTCGCTTAAATCTGCTGCTGCAACTGCGTTGGACGGTGCTTTTGCTTGTTCGGCAACTGGGGCGATCGGGACGTTAGCGAAGCCCTCGTAGAGGATCGCACTTTCTTTCTCAATAGTCTCAACAGTCAAGGTGCTGGCTAATGACGCTGGCTCTGCCGTCACCGCTGCCGTCTCAGGCTGTGCCACCTCGATCGCCGTACCTGCTAATTGCAATTGATTTTCGACCGTTGCTGCGGCAATTTCGATCGGCTGTTCTGCTGCTAACGCCGTCGAAGATAAAACTAAACTTGCTGCTAATACAGCGGGACTAACTAAAAGTCCTTTCCACAAAAATTTCGACATTTTTTTCCTCACACACACGTTAGTTCGATCGCCCGTTCCGAAGATTTGGGCGATCGCAAATCCCCTACAGTATTCCGCCTAATAGCATTTTTTGTCAACAATTGAAAGAATCGTTGCGACACTTTTCGGTTTCGCGGTCGGTGATTTCACAAAAACCCTGTTATTCCCAAAATCCTTGGTTTGAGCTAGATACCTACGTAGAAACCCGGTTGATAGCCTGAATTACGCCAGCGCTCCCTCAGTAAGACTAATATTGACAGAACTGGCGCTCATAAATCGTTCGATCGGCTACATACAAGTGAAAAAACTCAAATACGCGCTCGTGCACGAATGGCTGACACCTTTAGCTACGGGCGGTTCAGAACTCGTAGTTGCCGAAATTCTCAAACACGTAGACGCAGATGTCTACGCCCTCATCGACTTTGAATCGACCAATCCCGAAAGCTATCTTTTCGGGCGGCAGATTGGCACAACATTTTTGCAGCACTTTCCCAAGGCCCGCAGCGGCGTGCAAAAATATTTGCCATTCCTGCCGGTCGCGATCGAACAACTAGACCTGCGAGAATACGACATCATCCTCTCATCCTCCCACGCCGTCGCCAAAGGCATCCTCAGCAGTCCCCAGCAACTCCACGTCTGTTACTGCCACACGCCGATGCGCTACGCTTGGGACTTAACTTTTGACTATTTACGCAGCAGCAAAGCCGGACAAGGCATCCCGGGCCTGCTGACGCGATATTTGTTGCACCGACTGCGGCAGTGGGATGTACTTTCTGCCAACCGCGTCGATTATTTCATCGCCAACTCCCAACACACGGCGCGCCGAATTTGGCGGTGCTATCGGCGGCGGGCCGAGGTGATTTATCCGCCGGTAAATATCGAGCGATTTTCCTTGATGCTGCAAAAACAAGACTTTTACGTGACTGTTTGCCGATTGGTAAGCTACAAAAACGTAAGTGCGATCGTCCAAGCATTCAACCAACTCGGGCGTACTCTCATTGTCATCGGCACCGGGCCAGAATTAGACATGATTCGGCAAATCGCCAAACCCAACGTACAATTGCTCGGCCAGCAGCCCGCCGAAGTAGTTGAAAAATACATGGCCGAAGCCAAAGCCTTTGTCTATGCAGCTTGCGAAGATTTTGGCATCGCTTTAGTAGAAGCTCAAGCTTGCGGGACACCAGTAATTGCCTATGCAGCAGGCGGCGCTTTGGAAACAGTGCTCGACATTCGCCAACACCCCGAAACAGGGACAGGTTTATTTTTTCCTTCCCAAACCGCAGCAGCATTAGTCGCAGCGGTAGAGGAATTTGAGCAGTTGCAAGGCAAATTTCGGCCGGAAACGGCGCGGTTGCGCGCCGCCCAATTTGCCCCCGAAGTCTTTGAACAGCGCTATCTAGGTTTTGTTGAACGCTGCTATCAGGAATTTCACTCCGGTGATTTTACGCAGACTTGATATCAATTCCGGTTGCACCAGAATTAACATTGCCCGAAATTAGGAGACGGCAGTGCCGTGTCCCTACATTAATCACCGTAGGGACACGGCA
>JAUBOH010000149.1:6938-13942 GCA_036700145.1 Microcoleus occultus BM001215366 | reverse complement strand
TTTAGTCCTCCGATTTATGAGGACTAAAGTCCCCACTACGAACCACGGGTGGAGCTGCTGAATCTCGGTTTACAATATTTTCTGCTCCTTTTAATCCATAAAACCTAAATGTTTTCTAGCAGCAAGAGTTACCATTCTGCCCCGACTTGTTCGCTGCAAAAATCCGATTTGCATTAAGTACGGTTCGTATACATCCTCAATGGTTTGAGTGTCTTCTCCTGTAGAAGCTGCGAGGGTTTCTAAACCAACCGGCCCGCCGTTAAAGTTTTCAATCATTGCTGTCAAAATCCGCCGGTCTGTCCAATCCAAACCTAGCGGATCGACGTTGAATAATTCGAGGGCGAGTGAGGCCACTTCGGCATTAATTGGCTTGAGATTTTTGACTTCGCTATAGTCTCTAACTCGCCGTAGCAATCGGTTAGCAATCCGAGGTGTGCCGCGAGCTCGGCGGGCGATTTCTGTGGCTCCTTCTGGGGTGATTTTAGTGTCGAGGACTTGGGCGGTTCTTTGGACAATTAGACTGATCTCGTCTATTTCGTAGTAGCGCAATCTTTGGATTAAGCCGAAACGATCGCGCAATGGAGCCGTCAGTGACCCAACTTTTGTGGTTGCGCCTACTAAGGTAAAGGGTTTCAGGGGAATGCTGCGAATTTTGGCGGTTTTTCCTTGACCGATCGTAATGTCTAACCGACAGTCTTCCATCGCCGGATACAGGATTTCTTCTGTAACTTTAGATAATCGGTGAATTTCGTCGATAAACAGCACGTCGCCTGCTTTCAGGTTGATCAGCAATCCGACAATATCTCGCGGTTTTTCTAGGGCTGGGGCTGTGGTGATTTTGCATTCAACTTCCATTTCTGCTGCTAAAATTAGCGACATTGTGGTTTTGCCTAAGCCTGGCGGGCCGTAGAGTAACAGGTGATCCATCGGCTCGCCGCGAGATTTGGCTGCTGCAATTGCGATCGCCAAAACTTCTCTCAAGTCTTTTTGTCCGATGTATTCAGCTAACCGCTGGGGCCGAATTTTGTCGTCTTGTTTGCTGTTGATTTCGTCGGGTAGTTCTTGGGATTCTAAGAGGGATTCTGTCTTAGGTTTGGCGGCTTGTTTGCGGGGGGCTGGGGCTATGTCTTCGGGTAGATTTGGGTCGGGGGGCTGTTGTTTGGAGGAGATAATTGCCATATTTATTTGCGATCGGGCAGCGGGAATTGTTTACAATTAGCAGAATCTTTACAATTATTGATCTCGCAATGAGTATTCCATCTTCTTTATTAGCATCGGAAAGCATAACTTTTGAGGAGGCGATCGCGCTGACTCAATCTTTGTTGTTGGAAATTGAGGCTTCACGGCTTTCACAGCCCCAGATCGAGCAAGCAGTGGCTTCTCTGGTGAAAACACAGAACGGTGCTAGGGGGTTTTTTGTCACTTATCTGACGGGCGATGGACCGGATGCAGATCGACCGTCACTCGGAGTTACTGAGGCGCTGCGATCGGCTCCTGAGATCGTAGCAGAACTGCTGGTGAAAAATTTGGCGATGTCGGCGGCAATGGTCGTACATCATTCGCGCCATCAAAACGAGGAAATGGCGGCAGGTTCTGGTAGAGTTCAGGAGCGATCGCGCAATTTAATTCAAATCCTGCAAATGCGGGCCTGTCAAACTATAGCGTCGCAAATGCTAGCAAGTTTGCACAGCGGTGAGGGCGAGTACGAGCAATTTTTTGTGCGGTGGGGCTACGACAATGAGCAAAAACTAGCGATCGGTTCGGCAGTTCGATCGGCGATCGGCTAAGATCGCTTCCGAAGGAACAAGGAACAAGAAACAGGAAAAAAGTCAAGCGCGAATCAGGCAGAAGCCGAAGCCGGGGTGACAGATGCTTGATCGAAGCGGCCCGGGTGTGGAATAATTGCGGTTTAACACAAGCTGCACAACTGTAGCTTGAGTTGATTTAGGTGTGAAGGTAGTGAACGAGGGCGAAAACATTGCTGAGAACGGACAAAGGATTTGCCCAAAAAGCCCGAACGGTTAATGGCAGGCGCTGGGCGAAGCTGAATCTGCTGGCCACATTGGTGCGCCGGGACTTGGAAGCTCAATACAAAGGCTCGATTCTGGGCAATTTGTGGCCGCTGCTGAATCAGCTATCGCAATTGGTAATTTACACTTATGTATTCTCGATCGTCCTCAAGGTAAAGCTCAACCTCGCAGGCTTCCCGGAAAACAGCGACATTACATTTGGAGTCTGGCTGTTTGCAGGTTTGCTGCCTTGGAGTGCCTTCACCAGCGGTTTGATCAAGTCGGGAGTATCGGTGGTGGGGCAGCCGAATTTAGTCAAAAAAGTGGTATTTCCCCTCGGTTTGCTGCCGCTAGTGCCGATTTTTACAGCTTTTATTGAAAGTTCTCTCGGTTTAGCAGCTTTGATTGTGATAGTAGCAGTCTCCTCACAAAAGCTCAACGCTACTTTATGTTTGCTGCCGCTGGTTTGGATTCCTCAGTTGCTGATAACTGCTGGCTTGGGATATTTGACAGCGGGCTTGACGGTGTTTTTGCGAGACATTCCTCAGACATTAGGTGTTATTCTAAATTTTTGGTTTTATTTGACGCCGATCGTCTATCCAGCATCAGTCATCCCCGAAGAATGGCGAGCATGGATATTTTGGCTGAATCCAATGGCCGCTATCTCGGAGGTTTATCGAGACCTGATACTGCTTGGAGAAGTCAAACACTGGGGCGAATGGGGTGTCGCCACGCTAATTTCTGCTGTTATATTTTGTGGAGGTTTTGCGGTTTACCGACGTTTGCGCCCCGCTTTTGCTGACGTGCTGTAAACTTATTTGATATCGCAAGTCAATCTAAAATCTAAAATCCCAATAAAGGTTTGTAGTGAGGACTAAAGTCCTCATAAAAATCTGAGGACTAAAGTCCTCACTACAAACCTATTTTTCGTTCGACCGGACATAATATCAATCTAAAATCTAAAATCTAAAATCTAAAATCGGATGACAGAAAATGTAATTTCACTAAAAAATGTTTCCAAATGCTTTAAGCGGTACGATCGTCCAGGAGACCGCTTAAAGGAAATGATTTATCCCAGCAAAAAACTTGCTGATGAATTTTGGGCTCTCCACGACATCAATCTGGAAATTCCTCAAGGACAAACTCTGGGAATTGTCGGCCGCAACGGTTCGGGAAAAAGCACTCTTCTGCAAATAATTGTGGGGACGCTCACTCCTACCGCAGGAAGCGTCGAGGTTAAAGGGCGAGTCTCCGCTTTGTTGGAACTCGGAAGCGGGTTTAACCCGGAATTTACTGGGCGGCAAAATGTGTTTTTTAACGCTCAAATACTCGGATTTAATCAAAAAGAAACTGAAGCAAAATTTGACGAAATAGCTGCTTTTGCTGATATTGGAGATTTCATCGACCAGCCGGTCAAGACTTATTCTAGCGGTATGTTTGTCAGACTGGCTTTTGCTGTTGCGACTAGCGTTGATCCGGATATTTTGGTGGTTGACGAAGCACTTTCGGTGGGCGATGAAGCTTTTCAGCGCAAGTGTTTTGCCCGGTTGCAAAGCATTCAAGAAGGTGGCGGAACGATTTTATTTGTGTCTCACGCTGCTACTTCTGTGGTGCAACTTTGTACGTCGGCGATTTTAATGGATAGCGGAGAATTGCTGCTCGCTCACACGCCGAAGGTGGTAATTTCTAAGTATCAAAAGCTAATTTATGCTGATTCAGATAAAGTCTTGGGGCTGAAGTCAGATATTCGAGGCTTAAATAAGCTGACCAAGCAGGAATCTGAACCAGACCTTCAGGATACTAAGTTAAAAAACACAAATGGTGATGTTCCACCAGAGGAATTCACACCCAAAATTAAGGAATATTACGATGAATTTTACGATCCGGGGATGATACCGTCGAATACCGTCAGGTATCCGTCTCGCGGGGCGGAAATTATCAATCCGCGCATGGAGACGCGGTCGGGAAATGTGGTAAATCACTTGATTGGTCGTCAAGATTATATTTATACTTACTCTGTTACTTTCTCGCGGTCAACTTCCAAAGTGAGGTTTGGAATGTTGATTAAAACGATTAGCGGTTTTGAGTTGGCTGGTGCTTCTTTAAAAGCTTCTACTCAGTCAGTTAGGTATGTGGAAGCGGGAACGACGATTGTAGTAAAGTTTCAGTTTAAATGTTTGCTAAATCCGGGGGTTTATTTTTTGAATGCGGGGGTTGTGGGAACGGTAGATGGAGATTTAACTTATTTGGATCGCTGTGTTGATGTGGCGATGTTTAGAGTTCAGTCTTGTACTGAGTCCTGCGGTAACGGCATCGTTGACTTGCTGATCGAACCGTGTTTAACTGTTGTTAATTCTAATGCTCTGGTGAAAGAGCAGTCAACCGAGGTTATTTAAAATTCTGTGAAAAAAATGAGCGATATCAATGTAGATTTAGTCGAAAATCCGGTAATCAAAGCATTTATTCGAGATCGAGCTAAGTTTCCCGAAGATTTTAAGCTGAATATCTGCGAAGACGATGAAATGTATTTGTTTAGCTTGAGCAATGTCAAGGACGATCGCGATCGGGCTTTGGTGCGCTATTATGCGATCGGTCGCCGCATCCTGGATACGGTTAAACAAGTTGTAGAATGGCATTTTGGTAGTTTTGAAAATGTACCGTCTTTTCTAGATTTTGCCTGCGGTTACGGTCGATTCACGCGGTTTTTGATTCAGGAAATGCCGCCGGAACGAGTTTGGGTTTCTGATATTTATGCTAACGCGGTCAAGTTTCAAACTGAATACTTGGGCGTCACTGGTATTGTCTCGACGGGAAAACCAGAAAAATATTTAATCGATCGCCAGTTTGACTGCATTTTGGCTAATTCTTTTTTCAGCCATATGCCAGAAAGAACTTTTACAAATTGGCTGCAAAATTTGTATGATTTGTTGACTCCTGATGGCGTTTTGATGTTTAGCGTTCACGATGAGTGTTTGCGTGCTCCTCATGTAGAAATGCCTGCTAACGGTATTTTGTTCAGCGCCAACAGCGAAAGTCAGTCTTTAGACAAAGAAGAATACGGCACAACTTATGTAACTGAAAAGTTTGTCAGAGAAATTGTCGATCGAGTTAGCGGAGGCAAAGCTTTTGTACACCGCATCAAAAAAGGTATATGCAGGTTCCAGGATTTGTATGTTGTCACAAAGGAGCTAGTGAAAGATTTTTCCGAGTTGAAATTCAATCACCACCCGGAAGGATATATTGATGTTGCTGCTTTTACGAATAAGGAGAATTTGTATCTGGAAGGATGGGCGGCTGATGTGAATATAGGCGGTAGAGTTGAGGTGGTGCAAGTGTTGGTAAACGGCGAGTTGGTGCAGAAATGCGAGCCTTTTTACGATCGCCCTGATGTAGCTGGGTATTTTCAAACTGATGTGGCTTTGCAGTCTGGTTGGAACTGTTATTTGCCGAAAAACACTGTGCAGCCGCAGGATGTGTTAACAGTTAAAGCAATCAATAACTACGGTTGGCAGTGGATTGTGGAAAATTGCACCGTGCAATCGCTGATTGGTCAAAAGCAATCGCAGTGTTTGTTGGGGTCTACTCAGACAAAACTCAAATTAATAGAGACTCAGTTAGCTTCGGCTAAGATAGAATGGGAGAAGAGTCAAAGTAAGTTAATGATTACTCAAACGAAGTTGGAAGAATCTCAAACGAATTTGCAAGAAACTCAAACTGCATTAATTTCAGCTCAAAATCAGTTAGAGCAAACTCAAAATCAGTTAGTATCTGTACAAATACAGTTGGAAAAAACTGAAAATCAGCTAATTAATGTCAAGCAAGAACTAGAACGATCGCACTGTCGAGTTGTGGCAATGGAAAGCAGCAAGTTCTGGAAGCTCAGAAGCGCGTGGTTTTTAGTCAGGCGGTCGATCGGCTTAACTGGAGAGTAACGAGTAAAAATGGTGTGGGAATTAGGGGGAGGGAGAGAAATTGTGAGTACAAATGACAGCAAACCGTCGGTTTTTATTGTTACCGGAATGCACCGTTCCGGTACGTCTTTAACAGCTTCTTTGTTTCAGAAAGTTGGGGTTGATATTGGCAAAAAGTTGGTTGGCCCGGCTGATGGAAATGTAAAAGGTCATTTCGAGAATGTTGATTTTGTGGAGTTTCACAAAAGTGTTTTGCGATCGCACGGCATTGATGAACTCGGCTGCACGTTTGAAAAAACGATTCCGGTAGCAGCGGAATACCTGGAAATTGCTAAAAAATTAATTGCCGACAATCAAAAAACCAACAAGCATTGGGGCTGGAAAGACCCGCGAACCGCCCTTTTCTGGGATTTTTGGTTAAATCTGCTACCGCAAGCCAATTTGATCTGCGTTTATCGATCGCCCTGGGAAGTAGTCGATTCCCTGTACCGCCGGGGAACCGATCTCAGCTTGCTGCACAATCCCGAAATGGCAGTAAAAATGTGGATTCACTACAATCAGCAAGTCCTAGAACTTCACGAACGTTTTCCCGATCGCTGTCTGCTAGCGAACGTTTACCCGATCGGCAACACTCCCGAATTTTTTATTTCTAGAGTCAACGACAAATTTAACGTTAATTTAGATGCGATACCCGCCGACAATTTTGAAGAATCTTTATTAGTCAATGATATTGTCAAAAGTCACAGACCGAGTTTAATAGAAAAATATTTTCCCGAAGCCTTAGAACTCTATCAACTTTTGGAAACCCAAGCTGGCAATCTGGGTAGCGAGTCGAAATTGGCGATCGATCGAGTGATTCATTTTCCAGCATCTCCTGTTTGGCCTTTTGAAGATTGGCTAAAAATCCGCTTGCTGGAAAAACAGCAAAAAACCAGCAATTCCGAAGTCAAACAGTGGCAATCACAATTTCACCAAGCCCAGGCGAAAGCATTGGGATTGGAGACAAAATTAGGAGAAACTCAAGCACAACTTGCCGGCCAAGAATCAAATTTTCAAGAAGCTTTAGCGAAACTGCTGGGATTAG
>JAUBOH010000149.1:2601-6838 GCA_036700145.1 Microcoleus occultus BM001215366 | reverse complement strand
AATCAAATTTTCAAGAAGCTTTAGCGAAACTGCTGGGATTAGAAACAGAATTAGGAGAAACTCAAGTACAGCTTGCCGGCCAAGAATCGCAATTTCAAACAGCCTTAGCCAAAGTCTTGGAATTAGAAGCAGAATTAGGGAAAACTCAAGTACAAATTGAAGAAAAAGAATTTAGATTGCAGGAAAAGTTAGCTGAGTTACTGCATTGGGAAACAGTACAAAGTCAAACTCAGGGAAAATTAACCGAAACTCGGGAAGATTTGGAACAATCGCGCCAGGAAACAGAAAGAGTTCGGGCAGAAATTGCTGCAATCAAGTCTTCTGAATGGTGGCAACTGAGACAAAAATGGTTAAATTTTCAGCGAAAAATCCGCGACTTGTTCCCAAAAATTGTGTTTTCGTTAGACAAACCGACTACTTGGCAAATTAGCGATTCAAACCTGCTAATTGCGGGCTGGGTTTTTAATACAAAAAGACAGATTCAAGCAGTCCGCGCCCGAATTGACAACGAAAGTTTCGCCGCTGTTTGCGGCATAGAAAGAAGCGATATAGCGATCGCACACTCTAATATTGCGTCGGCGGCAAAGTCGGGTTTTACAATTAAAGTGCAAGCGCCTGCGGGACGGCACGAAGTGCTGCTGGAAGCGCAAGACGATCGAGGTAAATGGCATTTTTTGGCCGCTTATCCGCTGTTAGTTTCAACGATTCAAGCATCGTTAGATGTACCGGTGGTATGGGAACAGCGTCAGGGCCAAATTTTGTTTGCAGGTTGGTGTTGTCACCACGATCGCAAAATTGCTAAATTAACCTTTTTGTGCGGTGATATTTCTGTAGAATGCGCCTACGGTTTGCGACGAAAAGATGTCGGCGAAGTGTTTCCCGACTGGGTTAACAGTTCAGAAAGCGGCTTTGAAGCCCTTGTCGATTTGCCGCCAGGGGAATGGCACGTTTCTTTGCAAGCTGAGTTAGAATCTGGGGAAATTTTGTATTTTCAAGCGCCGAAAATATTGACGGTGCGCCGATACCATATTTGGCAGCGAAGTGCTGATAAATTTGAGGAGTTTTCGAGTTTTATAGAGGCCATTCGCCAGCGGGCGCAGGAGAGAAAACAGCGTCTAGGCAGAATTGTACCAATGCCTTGGGAAATTGCGAGGGTGATTGGCCAGTTGGGGAAGATTTACCGACAGCAAAAACAGTTTACTGCGCCGGGAGATTTGCTGCCACCTGCGGGTTTTGTGGTGCCTCAACCGATTGATAGGTATGACGCGTGGCTGCTGGTGAATCAGTGGAATGTACGATCGCGCGATTACTTGATTTCTCGGTTAAAATCCTGCCGGGAACCGCTGCCAAAAATTTCGGTGGTAATGCCAGTTTACAATCCGCAGATCGATTTTCTCGAAAGTGCGATCGACAGCGTAATCGCTCAAGTTTATACCAACTGGGAACTCTGCATTGCCGACGATTGCAGCACCGATTTCACGGTTGCTGAAACTTTGAAAAACTGGGCCGCTAAGGACGATCGTATCCGCATCCAATTTCGCACAGAAAACGGCAACATCAGCGCCGCAACCAACAGCGCCGCCGCCCTCGCCACAGGCGACATCATCCTATTTTTAGACAACGACGACGAACTAACTCCCGACGCATTAGGCGAAGTCGCGCTGTACTTTGCCGCCCATCCAACCACCGATTTTCTCTACTCAGACGACGACAAAATCGACACCAAAGGTCGCCGGTTCGCCCCGCAATTCAAACCGCAATGGTCGCCAGAACTCCTACTTTCCTATATGTATCTCGGTCATTTGTGCGCCGTCAGAAAACAAATTTTTGAACAAATAGGCGGTTTGCGGCTCGGCTTTGAAGGCTCGCAAGATTACGATTTTGCCTTAAGAGCAACCGAAATCTCTCGCCACGTCGCGCACCTACCGCTAGTGCTGTATCACTGGCGAACTGCACCCGGTTCTACAGCGATATCTGGGGCCGCGAAACCAGCCAGTTTTGCCGCAGGTCAAAAATCAATTCAAGACGCCCTAAACCGCCGAAAAATTAACGGCAATGTCGCTCAACACGCCTGGGCGATCAAAGAAAATCTCGGCATATTTGCCCAGGATTTCCCAGATAGCGGCCCGTCAGTAACGGTGATTATTCCAACCAAAAATCAGCTTAAATTACTGAAAGCCTGTCTGGATTCTCTGGAAAATACAACCTACAAAAACTATCAAGTTGCTGTCATCGACAACGAAAGCGACGATCCGAAAACTCTGGAATATTTAAAGCAATTAACTTGCCAAGTATTGCGGATAAAAAATCCTGGTGGCAAGTTTAGTTTTGCTGCAATTAACAACCGCGCAGTCGAACAAGTAGACAGCGAATATGTCTTGTTTTTGAACAACGATACGGAAGTAATTAACCCGCGCTGGCTGAGTCAAATGGTCGGATATGCTCAAATTCCCGATGTGGGTGCTGTGGGCGCGAGACTGTTATATCCAGACGGTAGAATTCAGCACGCAGGTGTAATTCACGGCTTCCATCATGGTTTGGCGGGTCACGCTTTTAAGCTGATGGACAAGTATAATCGAGGCTATCTTTCTCAAGCGATGGTAACGCGAAATTACTCTGCGGTAACAGCCGCTTGCACGATTACTCCGCGTCAATTGTTCTTAGAATTAGGCGGTTTTGACGAGCAGAATTTTGCGGTTGCTTATAATGATGTGGATTACGGATATCGGCTGTTAGAACGGGGTTATCGGTGCGTATATTGTCCCGATGCGGAGTTGCTGCACAAAGAGGGAACTTCTAGAGGTTTTACTGACAATCCTCAAGAAGTGGCGGCTTTTCGGCGCAAGTATGCGGGGAAAAATGACAGTTTTTATAGTCCTCATTTGTCTTTAGAAGATGAGTATTTTCATATTCAACCTCGCAGGGTTTTTATGAGGGAAAATCGGCCCCTGAGCGAAGTCGAAGGGTTTAATGACCCTTCGACTTCGCTCAGGGTACAAAGAAAGCCCAACGACTGCGTTTATCGTGTTAGGGTTTTGATGTGCAGCAATTCGCTGGATTTTACGGGTGCACCACTGCATCAGTATGAAATTGCGGTGAAGTTGGCGGCGTCCGGTGTCATTGAGCCGATCGTACTTTGTGCGACAGACGGGCCCCTGCGTCAAGCTTACGAACAGCAGGGAATTGAAGTAATTGTGCGCGACAATCCTCTGGAACACATCTATCAGCGCGACGCTTACGATGAAGCTGTCCGCAGTTTTAGCAAGGAAATTGAAAGTTTAAAAGTTGATGCAATTTATGCCAATACTTTAGAAAACTTTTTTGTAGTTGATGCGGCGCACCAAATCGGAATTCCTGCGGTGTGGAACGTCCACGAAAGCGAACCTTGGCAAACTTATTTTAATCGGTTTGGTTCAGAGATTGCGGCCAGAGCTTTGGAGTGTTTCCGCTTTCCTTACCAGGTAATTTTTGTAGCGGATGCAACGCGCGATCGGTATTTGCCTCTCAACAGCCATCACAATTTTAGAGTGATTCATAACGGCTTAGATTTGAGTAAACTGGCAAATTTGGAGAATTCCGAATTGGCTAGAAAAAACTTAGGTATTGCAGCGGAAGACGTGGTAATTTTGCTACTGGGAACAGTCTGCGAACGCAAAGGCCAGCAGGATTTAGTTAAGGCACTTTCACTTTTGCCTGACAAATGGCACAATAAGATTAGATGTTTTATTGTGGGCGATAGGGCGAGTATTTACAGCAATAAATTAGCCGATATGGTGGGGGAATTGCCGTTCGAATTGCGGCAAAGGGTGACAGTAGTCCCGGAGACTGGGGAAGCGGGAAAATATTACAAAGCGGCGGATATTTTTGTTTGTACTTCTAGAGTAGAAAGTTTTCCGAGAGTGATTTTGGAGGCGATGGCTTGCGACTTACCAATTATTACAACGCCAGTTTTTGGGATTAAAGAACAAGTGAGGCCTGGAATTAACGGTTTGTTTTATACGCCCGATCGCCCGGATGAACTAATTGCAGCTTTGATTAGCTTATTAGAAGATAAATCATTGCGACGGGAGTTAGCAGAAAATGCTAAATATGTGTTGGATTCGCTCAATACTTTCGAGGAAATGACTCAAGCTTATGCAGATATTTTCTGCGAAGCATATTTTAGCAGTCATTAATTATCTGACAGGTTCGTAGTGAGGACTTCAGTCCTTCTAAAACTCCCAAGAATTGCATGAAA
>JAUBOH010000149.1:0-2501 GCA_036700145.1 Microcoleus occultus BM001215366 | reverse complement strand
GTGAGGACTTCAGTCCTTCTAAAACTCCCAAGAATTGCATGAAAATACTAAAAACCAATTTGATTGCAGTTTATAGTAAGGACATAATATAATTGACTGAGACTTGCGGAACATATTGAAAATCGAGCCATCAATACTATAAAATAATCAAAAATGAACAATAAAAAAATGACCGATCGCCCAAAAGTAGATTATGAAACGGCATGGGACAGTTACGCCCAACAGTGGCAAAAAACTAATGCCGAACTTGCCCACATTGGCGACGAATGGATCGGAAAAGCTGCCGGTGCGGCCAACTCCTTAGCGGAATACGAAGCGCTGATCGAACAGCAATTTATCGCACCGTACATCAAAGCAGAACATCGAGTTTTAGAAATTGGGATCGGCGGCGGAAAAACTGGTTCGCTGTTGCTAAAATATTGCGATCGGCTAATTTGCGCCGACATTTCCAGCCAAATGCTGCAAGCCGCCCGATCGCGCTTGGGGAGCGATCGCGTTTCCTACGTCAAACTCGACGGATTAACATTAGACGGCATCGCCCCAGCGACCGCCGATGTCTGCTTTTGTTACGATACAATGGTACACGTAGAGCCGGTAGACATATTCAACTACCTAACTCGAATTCCAAAACTGCTGCGGGGCGATCGAATTTGCGTCTTTCACCACGGCAATATTCTCAGCGAATTAGGTTGGGAAAAATTCGCCACCGAGTGGGATAAAAACTTGCTAGGAACCCGAGATGGCACTGCATTTTCAATTATGACCGATACAATTATGGAAAAATTTCTCAACCATTTAAACTATGAAATCATCCTGAAAAACACATCTTCAGTACCGCGAGATTGCATCTGGATCTGCAAAGCCCCAACCCCCAATGAATAAAACCAAAGCTTTTTAGCCGCATCTAAATATTTTATTCCTACTAACAACAGTCAACAGACAACAGACAACAGTCAACAGACAACAGTCAACAGACAACAGTCAACAGTCAACAGTCAACAGTCAACAGTCAACAGACATTCAATGAAAGCATTATTTCTCCATCCCAACTTCCCCGCCCAGTATCGCCACATCATCACGGCTTTAGGCGAAAATCCCAAAAATCAAATTGTTTTCGGCACTAAAAACGAGCGCCCCGAATGGAACATTCCCGGAGTTCGCAAAGCAGCATTTACCCCCAGCCGCGAACCCAACCCGCAGACTCACCAATACGTCCGCCCTTTAGAAAGTGCTGTTATCTACGGACAAGCCGTATTTAGAATGGCCGAACAACTCAAAGCAGACGGTTTCGTACCCGATATTATCTGCGGACATTCCGGTTGGGGCCCGACACTTTTTGTCAAAGAAGCTTTTCCAAATACGCCGCTTTTGTGCTACTTCGAGTGGTTCTATCACTCGATCGGTTCCGACGCAGACTTCGACCCAGCGGAACCTTTAACAATTGACGACATGGCCAGAATTAGAATCAAAAATGCGCCGATTCTGATCGATTTATACTCTTGCGATTGGGGTTTGTCGCCTACTTATTGGCAGCGATCGCAATTTCCGCCAGAATTACAACAAAAATTGTCCGTACTCCACGACGGCGTAGATACCGATTACTTCAAACCCGATCCTGGCGCTAAACTAATTTTGCCTAACTTAGACTTGTCCGGCGTGGATGAAATTGTCACCTACGTATCGCGGGGAATGGAACCTTATCGGGGCTTTCCAGAGTTCATTGAGTCGATCGCCTACGTACAAGAACGCCGCCCCAACTGTCACGTCGTAATTGTAGGTTCAGACAGAGTTTGTTACGGCCGTTCTTTACCCAACGGCGAGTCTTACAAAGACTATATGCTCAAAAAAGTACCACTAGATTTGTCGCGAGTTCACTTTGTCGGCCCGCTACCTTACGGACTGTATTTAAAAGTAATTCAAGCATCGGACGTACACGTTTATTTAACCAGACCATTCGTGCTATCTTGGTCAATGATTGAATCTCTATCAACCGGATGTTTAGTCATCGGTTCCGACACCGGGCCAGTGAGAGAGGTAATCCGCGATGGAGAAAACGGTTTAATCGTCGATTACTTCTCGCCGAAACAAGTAGCCGATCGCATCGATGAAGTTTTAGACCATCCTACCCGCATGGCAGAAGTTCGCGTCAAAGCCCGTCAAACCGCCCTAGAACGCTACAGTTTAGCCAAAATGCTGCCCCAGCACTTACAACTAATTGAGCAAGTTGCAAATCGTTCAATGCCGCCTACAGTTGGTATGCAGCCAGAACGGGAATTAGCCGCATCTTTTGGAGTCAGAATTTAGCAGGAAACTCTTATGGGGCGATGCTCCTAGCCCGCCCCATAAGAGTCGCAACAATCGGCGGTTGAAACCGCCCCTAGACAAACGAAGTCCGCCTCCGCAGACTGAAGAATGAAGCCGATATTAAAGTGATCTGCAAGCATCTTATATCGTGTCCGCTCGGTTGACCGCAATAAGTAAGGTTCGTAGTGTGGACTTTA
>JAUBOH010000148.1:0-14171 GCA_036700145.1 Microcoleus occultus BM001215366 | reverse complement strand
CCCCCCCTTTAATTCCCCCCCTTACCAAGGGGGGGATAGGGGGGGTAAAACAGTGATTGACGGCACAAATAAGCTGCTGCTACCCGGTTTTGTCAACGCGCACACTCACTCTTCAGAAATGTGGCAGCGGGGGATTATTCCCCCTTTACCGCTGGAGTTGTGGATTGCCGAATTGTACGATTTTACGCCTCTCGATCCCGAACAAGTTTATTTAAGCGCCTTGGGAACTGCGGTAGAAACATTGCTGTCTGGCGGTACAAGCGTAGTCGATCATTTAGTCTTGATTCCCGGGCAAGAATTAGAAACAATTGCCGCTGCTGTTCGCGCTTACCGAGAAATCGGCATCCGCGCTTTTATCGGGCCGTTAATTCAAGATGAATCCCTCACCGCCGGAATGCCTGCGGGCGATAGCGGCATCGAACACGCCGCTTACATTCGATCGACAAAGGCAACTTTAGATTTAATGGAATCAGCCATAAAACAGTTTCATCAACCCGAAAAAGGTGTGAATATATTGTTGGCGCCGACGGGAATTCAACTGTGTTCCGATGCTTTGTTTGAAGGCTGCATCGATTTGAGCGATCGCTACAATCTTTGCCTGCACGCCCACCTGTTGGAAACCCCCGCACAAAAACAGTTAGCTCACCAAAAATACGGCTGCAGCGCTGTCGAACACCTGAAAGAAATCGGCTATTTGAGTCCCCGAACTTCCTTAGCGCACTGCGTGTGGCTGGACGATTCCGACATTGCGATTATGGCAGAAACTCGATCGACAGTCGTACACAATCCCCTCAGCAATCTGCGCTTGGGAAGCGGGATAGCACCGATTTTGAAATACCGCCAAGCGGGAGTCAACGTATCTTTCGGGTGCGACGGCGCCGCTAGCAACGACTCTCAAGATTTGCTGGAAGCTATTAAAATTGGTTCCATTCTGCACAATATCACAGATATGGATTACCGCCACTGGATTACACCGCGCCAGTCAGTAGAAATGGCCTCGCTGGGAGGGGCAAAAGGATTGAATGCGGCTGATGAAATGGGTTCCCTGACTGTTGGCAAAAAAGCCGATTTTGTGCTTTACGATTTAACCAGTTTATCATTGCTGCCGCGCACCGATCCGATTGGTTTGCTAATATTAGGACGGCCGACTAATGCGGTAGACAGCGTTTGGGTAAACGGCAAGCAAATTGTCGCCGGAGGTAAGGTAAAAACCATTGATGTTGATGGTTTGAGGCGGGAATTGTTCGATCGCAGCGAGTGGAGTAGCAAGCGTCAATCTCAAATGGTGAGCGAGATTGAATCGCACTACCGCCAAGTGATGAAATTGCCAGGCTATTCTTAACGCGAATCACAGGTAAGGTGCGCTTCGGCGCACCCTACAGTATGATGTTAAATTGTGGTGTTTGCGAAAAATTGATGATTAAACTGCACAAATGGCAGCGGATACTGGCTTTAATTGTTGCTTTTGCGATCGCACTTATTTCCGCCGCCATTTTCTCCCCCCGTCTCTGGGCTCAAACTCCGCCAATAACTCCAAGAACCACAGAATTGCGTGGCGTCTGGTTGACTAACATTGACAGCGATGTTATTTTTTCGCGCCAAAACGTGACTGACGCTGTAAATCGACTCGATGAACTCAACTTTAATACCATATATCCCACGGTTTGGCAAGGTGGCTATACCCTGTATCCCAGCGCTGTAGCCAAACGAGTATTCGGAAAGTCGATCGACCCTTCACCCGGATTGCAAAATCGAGATATACTCAAAGAAATCATCACAGCATCCCATCAAAAAGGTATAGCTGTAATTCCGTGGTTTGAGTTTGGTTTCATGGCTCCTGCAGACTCGGAATTAGCCAGACTGCATCCCGAGTGGCTCGCGCGACGGCGCGACGGTTCAACTATTTGGAAAGAAGGCACAAACGACCGAGTTTGGCTCAATCCATTTCATGCCGAAGTACAGCAATTTATCTTGGATTTGATTGTAGAAATTGTCGATAACTACGACCTAGATGGCATTCAATTCGACGACCATTTTGGCTTACCCGTTGAATTTGGATACGAACCAACAACAGTTTTAATGTATCAAAAAGCCATCAAAAGCCGTCCCGCTAATGACGCCCGCGAAACCTTCTGGATACGGTGGCGCGCTGACAGAATCAATCAGTTCATGGCGCGAGTGTTCCACGCTGTCAAATCCCGCAAACAAAAATGTATTATCAGCCTCTCACCAAACCCTCTTCACTTCGCATTACCCGCCCACTTGCAAGACTGGTTTACCTGGGAAAGACGCGACTACCTCGAAGAAATTGTGCTGCAAGTTTATCGCAGCGACATCAAGCGTTTTAATACCGAACTAGAACGAGAAGAAGTGATATTAGCCAAAGAACACATTCCAACTGCGATCGGCATTTTAACAGGATTGAAAAATAATTCTGTTTCGCTCAAACAAATTCAAGAGCAAATGCAAGAAGTACGAAAAAGAAATTTTGCAGGCGTCTCATTCTTTTTCTACGAAAGTTTGTCAAATTGGGCAAAGGAAACCCCCGAACAGCGAAATTCAGCACTGCGAACCTTCTTTCCCACAAAAATACAGCGCCCATCTGTTTAAAACATCTAGGGCTTATATTATCTCCGGTTAATTCGTGCTTGTATGGGCGGGGCGGGTTTATGAAATTGTTGGCTGTGCGACGAAGAATACTGGTGAGGGTAGCCCCTTGTATTTTAAAAGAGGTAGATTGCGATTTACCGCCCAAGCGGGGGCGGGTTTATGAGATTGTGAATTTTACGCAGTTATTGTCGGTGAACCCGCCCCTACAATATCTGGTATTATTTAGTCATTAGTCAGCAGTTATTAGTCATTAGTTCGTTAACAGTTAACAGTTAACAGTTAACAGTTAACAATTCCCAATTCCCGATGCCCAATTCCCGATGCCCAATTCCCAAATTATGAATGTAATTCCCGCGATCGACCTATTGGATGGAAAATGCGTCAGACTCTATCAGGGAGACTACGCGAAGTCCCAAACTTTTAACGACAACCCCGTCGAAGTCGCCAGACAGTGGGTAAATCAAGGCGCTACCATGCTGCATTTAGTAGACCTCGACGGGGCCAAAGCAGGTCATCCCGTCAACCAAGCAGCCATTGAAGCCATTGTCAGAGCCGTTGATGTGCCCTGTCAAGTAGGAGGCGGAATGCGCGATCGCACTTCTGTGACTGCTATCCTCAATTTAGGGGTTCGGCGGGCGATTCTCGGCACTGTCGCCGTCGAACAACCGCAATTAGTCGGTGAATTGTGCGCCGAATTTCCCGGTCAAATTCTGGTGGGAATCGATGCCAGAAATGGTAAAGTTGCTACTAGAGGCTGGCTGGAAACTTCGGAAGTTTTAGCAACAGAATTAGCACAACAAATGGCAGAATTAGGCGCTGCTGAAATTATTTATACAGACATTCACCGCGACGGTACGATGGAAGGGCCGAATTTAGAATCTTTGCGCGAAATTGCTAATGCTATTTCGATTCCGGTGATTGCTTCGGGCGGCGTTAGTTCGATCGCAGATTTGTTGAGTTTGCTGGCTTTGGAACCAATTGGTGTCAAAAGTGCGATCGTTGGTAGAGCAATTTATACCGGAGATGTGTTGCTAAAAGAAGCAATTCAAGCAGTAGGACAAGGAAGATGGCAGGATGTTCCGCCCGATTTGGGTTCTTCAAGCTTTGCTTGATAGTCATGTTGACTTGAGTAGCTACAAAATATCTATACCGTTTCTCAATGAACTGAAATTCAAAAGATGTAGGTTGGGTTGAGGTGACGAAACCCAACTCTTTATTTTAAAATACTGAAATTCAAAATATGTAGGTTGGGTTGAGGTGACGAAACCCAACTCTTTATTTAAAATAAGGTGTTGGGTTTCACTATCGTTCAACCCAACCTACTTCTGAAAAATCTGACTCACACTTAACAGTCAACAGTTAACAGTCAACTCATGTTTTTGAACCATACAATTACAGCCTTAAGTTCTGCGATCGCATCCCTAGTTGTTCCCATACCTTTGTTAGCAACAGTCGATCCCGAAAATTCGCCGATCGTCCTCAGCGGAGTTCTACTCAGTTTAGTAGTGATTTATCTCGCCAGTAAATTCGGCGGAGAAGTAGCTAGAAATTTCAATTTACCGCCGGTTTTGGGTGAACTCGTAGCAGGGGTAATTGTCGGGGTATCTGCCTTGCACCTGATCGTTTTTGCCGAAGGTGGGCTGTCAGCCTCAGACTCCGGGATTATGACTGTTCTGCAATCGATTAATCATCTGTCCCCTGCCGCGCTTACCAGCGTCTTTGAATCGCAGAGTGAAGTCGTTTCAGTGCTAGCTGAATTAGGTGTGATTATTCTGCTGTTTGAAATTGGCTTAGAATCGGAACTCAGACAACTAAAGGAAGTCGGAGCTCAAGCTGTTGTTGTCGCCTGTGTCGGGGTGGCAGTTCCCTTTACTGCCGGTACCGTTGGCTTGATGACGATTTTCCATACTCCGGCAATTCCAGCAATTTTTGCAGGGGCTGCTTTGACTGCTACCAGCATCGGAATTACCTCGAAAGTGTTGTCGGAATTAGGACAACTAAAATCTAAAGAAGGTCAAATTATTGTCGGTGCGGCGGTGATTGATGATGTGCTGGGAATTATTGTCCTAGCTGTTGTCGCTAGCTTAGCCAAAACTGGTGAGATTGATGTTGTTAATGTCATCTATTTGATTGTCAGCGCCACTGCTTTTCTGTTAGGTTCCATTCTGTTGGGCGGTGTGTTCAACAAACTTTTTTCGGCGGCGGGGGAGAAACTAAAAACTCGCGGCAATATAGTCATCCCGGCCTTTATTTTTGCCTTGTTCATGGCGTTTTTGGGCAACGCAATTCATCTGGAAGCGATTTTGGGTGCTTTTGCTGCGGGCTTGGTTTTGGATGAAACCGATGCGCGCTATGAGTTGGATGAATTGGTAAAGCCGATCGCCGATATAATTGTACCCATCTTTTTTGTGACGGTGGGAGCGCGGGCAGATTTGCGAGTTTTGAATCCAGCAGTGGCGGACAATCGGGCGGGCCTTTTGATTGCGGCTTTCTTGATTGTGGTGGCGATTATTGGCAAAATTGTTACAGGCTGGGTGGTGTTTGGTGTGCCGGGAATCAATCGATTGGCGATCGGAGTGGGGATGATTCCTCGGGGCGAAGTCGGATTAGTTTTTGCCGGCATTGGTTCGGCGAGTGGGGTTTTGGATAAACCGTTGGAAGTCTCGATTATTATCATGGTGATTCTGACGACTTTTTTAGCGCCGCCATTTTTGCGGATTGCTTTTGGTGATACGATTGAGCCTCCTGCTATCGAGAAACCATCCAGCGAGAAATTAGGTTTGTAGTGAGGACTTTAGTCCTAGCTGGTTCCCAGGCTCTGCCTGGGAACCAGTTAAAGCACTATAATTGTGGAAAATACTTAATCTGGTATTTGCAGCTATGGTTCAAACAACGGAACATCTTTACATTGTCAGAGATCGGCAAATTTTGAGCGGTGAGCCGATCGTCAAGGGCACGCGGACATCTGTTAGGGCGATCGTTGAAACTTGGCGTATGGGCATTTCACCTGAAGAAATTCCCAATGGTTTACCTCACCTAACGCTGGCACAGGTATTCGATGCGTTGAGCTATTACAGCGACCATCAAGATGAGATTAACACCTATATTGAACGCAACCGAATTCCTGATGATTTAATTGACCCGTTGGTGCGAGATTTATGAGTAATTTCTTCATTTGTTTGTACCTGGATGAGGATGTTAATGTATTAGTCGCAGATTTGTTGAAAGCGAGAGGCTTTAATGCTCTAACCGTAAGAGATGCAGGACAGCTTCAGGCAAGTGATGAAGAACAGCTTGGCTGAAGCTGTCAGCCAAAGAAGGACGCTGGTTACGCACAACCGAAGCGACTTTGAAAAACTTATACAAGCTTATTTTGATACCTCACGAACGCACTACGGCGTAATTTTGGCTTTTCGTCGTCCACCCCAAGAAATAGCACAACGATTATTAGTAATTTTGAATCAAGTAACGGCGGATGAGATGGAAAATCAGGTTCGGTATATCTGATTGCTCAATCTGTAGGGTGTGCAACGCGAATTTGAGTCTAGGGCCGCTACAATTTCATTTTCAATTGATAACAACTGTCAGCGAGTTTAATCAGTTCCCCCAGGCCCCAGGTACCCCGATCGTTCAAAAATTCCGATAGTTGATTCGGGATGGCTTCTTGGCCCAGAAATGCCCCGCTGATGGCACAGGCCATTGCTGCGGTGGTATCCACATCGCCACCGACAGCGATGCTAGTACAGAGAGTTTCCCAATAATCTTCAGGCGTTCTCAAAAACGCATATAAACTCCACAAGACGCTGCCGACTACAAAGGGCGAAATTCCTTGCCAAGAGTGTTCGTAGTTTAACGGGAGTCCAGCTCTAGAAATCAACTTTACGGCAGATTCTGGGGGCAATTTGACCCACTCAATCAAATCTTTGAGCAAAGCGGCAAAGGAAGAATCAACTTCTGCTACCCACTCGCTAAGTTGACCGAGAAATGGCTCAGTTTCAATAGTTGCAGATTGAAGCGCGATCGCCACAGAAGAGGCGATCGCCACAGCACCGGCAGAACACCGCGAATCTTGATGGGTGATGCGCCCTTGATCGCAAGCAGCTTGTACAAGCTGGGACGGGTCATCATAGAACATTAAGCCGATCGGTGCAGCCCTCATCGCACTACCATTACCAGCATTGGGAGCAAGAGTACCAGCTTCTTGCCAAGCAACGCCACGGATTAGGCGGTTTGCAGCTTCTTCTGTCGATCGACCGCGCCCGACAATCCGCTCTTGAGCGAAAATGTCAGCGATACGGCTGGCGTAGTCGCTGGGGTCGAATTCGCCGCAACTGAGATAGCTTTGCAGGAGTTCGCGGGCGAGTTGGGAATCGTCGGTATATTGACCAAAAGGAAAGCCGAAGCGATCGCGATCTTTGATTTTTTTGAGTCGAACTTCGTAGTTAACAAAGTTTTGGCAAACTTCCGGGGGGTAGCCTTCTACTCTACAGCCTACAGCATCACCGAGACACTGACCGATCAGACAACCTCTAAATTGTTCTGGACGCGGTACAATCATTCATCTGCCTTTAAGTAGGTCGATCTAATCTTATGTTAAATCCCGACTTCTTAAATAAGTCGGGGATGTGGGTGTTCTATTTTTTTAGTTCAAATACTATCTAGAGAAGTTCAACTATGTCCCGCCTATCTTCCGCCCTATTTTTTGCTTTCTTATTTCTATTTCCCACTGCCACTCTCGCTCAAATTGTCCCCGATCGCACTTTGGGTACTGAAAATTCCCGTACAGTATCCGATACGATTAACAACTTACCATCCGACCGCATTGAAGGCGGTGCAACTCGCGGCCCTAACTTATTTCACAGTTTCCGCGAATTCAACGTCGGTGAAGGCAGAGGAGCATATTTTGCCAATCCCAACGGCATTGCTAACATTTTCACCCGCATCACAGGTGGCAACCCTTCCAATATTTTAGGAACATTAGGAGTACAAGGAAACGCCAACTTATTCTTACTCAACCCGAAAGGAATTGTCTTCGGCTCCAATGCGCGGTTAGATTTGCGCGGCTCATTTATCGGTTCAAGTGCTGATAGTATTGTTTTTAACAACGGCTTTGAATTTAGCAGCAATAACGCCCAAACAGTGCCATTGTTAGCAATTAATATTCCTGTGGGTTTAAGATTCCGAGACAATCCCGGCACAATTGTCAACTCTTCCCAAGCAATCAGCCCCACACCAACCTTACCGCCACTGACCGTAGAAACTCCGATTTCTAACAAAGTCGGTTTAACAGTAGACCCCGGTCAAACTTTAGGGTTGATCGGGGGAGACATCCAATTACAAGCAGGAAATTTAACAGCTTATAGCGGACAAATTCTGTTGGGTAGCGTCAAGAGTCCAGGTTTAGTGCAATTTGAACCAACGGCTTTAGGTTTGAATTTAAACTACGGCAATATTCAGAACTTCGGCAACATTCAACTCTCGGATTCAGCGATAAATACCAGCGGATTAGGAGGTGGAAAAATTGACATCAGGGGCTCAAACGTCACCGTCAGCAGTTCGGGAATTTATGGACTGACACTAGGAAATATAGATGGCAGAGGTCTCGACATCAATGCCCAAAAATTGCGAGTAGAGGGGGGGGCGCAAATTTTTACCACTACACTGGGAGAGGGGAAAGGGAGCGATATCAACCTCCGCCTTACTGACTCAGTAGAAGCGATCGGGCTGGGAATTGAAGGCTATCAGCGAGTTTACACCCAATATGTGGCATCTGGAACGATCAACCCCTTCGATCCGCAAATTGTTCTGAATGCTGGTACTGTTGGCAGTGGAGCCTCCGGAGATATTAACGTTGACACTCCTCGGCTCCTGGTGCGCGATGGGGTAGTGGGCGGTAGCACTACATTTAGTGCTGGAAATGGCGGAAATATGACTTTCCGCGCCAATACTATTGAGATTGTTAGTTCTGTACTCAGCAACGGCACAACTAAGGGAAGTACCGGTCAAGGCGGAAGCATAACTGTTGACGCACAACGATTAATCCTGCGCGATGGCTCCAATCTCGTCAGCATCAGCCGTAGTAATGGAGCATCGGGGAATATCGCGATTAAAACGAATGAATCTGTAGAATTGTCGGGGAGTCTCCCTGGAAGTACGGCACAAACTGCGCTTGCTGCTAACTCTTTCGATGGGAATGGGAAAGCTGGGGATATTACGATCGACACTAAGCGACTGACTGTTTCGGATGGAGCTGTAATTACTTTATCGACGGGTGCGATTATTGGCGGATTCGTTTTTTCTAGGAGTGGGGGGCCTGGAGGAAGTTTAACTGTTAGAGCCTCAGAGTCGATCGAAGTGAGCGGCGTGTCTGGAGTTTTGGGGAATGCGGGCTTCGTCGCACCGAGTGCTCTGGGTACTCAAACTACAACCTCTAGTAGGGGTGGAGATATCCGCGTCTCAACGCCCATGCTCGCTGTACGGGATGGGGGAATTATTTCTGTGGCTTCTTTGGGTGCAGCAGATGCGGGAGATATTACAATTAATGCCGATCGCACAGAAGTGCAAGGCATGGCGAGAAACGGTGGCTTTAGGAGTAGAATTGAGGCTTCGGTTGGCAGCGCGAATACTTTTGTCAATCCCAACGCTACGGGGAATGCAGGTTCGTTGAATTTGAATGTTAATCAATTGATTGTCCGGGATGGTGCAACGGTGAATGTTCAGGCTTTGGGAACGGGACGCGCTGGCAATATTAATGTTGTAGCCGAGTCGATCGCCCTGGATAACAAAGCCAGCATTGATGGTACAACAGTATCTGGTACTGGGGCAAATATTAACCTCCAAGCGCGAGACATTCAGTTACGGCGCAACAGCAGAATTACAACGGATGCAGGTATTTCTGAGGGTGGAAATATCCGAATTAATAGCGATATTTTGGTTGCCCTCCCCGGAGAAAATAGCGATATTACAGCTAATGCTCGCACAGCTAGGGGAGGGCAAGTTACAGTCAATGTATTGAATATCTTTGGTTTTGGTGCCGTTAATCGCGATCGAGCTAGAAGCAGTTTAGGTTTGACTGACGCTGAATTTTCCGCCTTACAAGTCAATCCAACTTCTTTACTTCCCACCAGCGATATCGCCGCCATTTCTCAACAGGCAGGCCCGGCTTTGCAAGGGGCAGTAACATTTAGCACTGCGGGAGTGAATCCGGCACAAGGGTTAGTAGAATTGCCGCAAAATGTGGTCGATCGGGCACAGTTAATTGTGGCTAATCCTTGCAATAGAGAGGCGGTAAGTGAGTTTAATATTACTGGTAAAGGAGGAGTACCGCCAAACCCGAATGATTCGCTCAACAACGATTCTAGCCAGTTTAACTGGGTGGAACCAGCGGTGGGTGGAAGCCAGAATGTACAGGGTACAAAGGCAGAAATAGAAATTCAGCCCCAGCCAGTGATTCCTGCTCAAGGTTGGGTGATGGACGATCGAGGTCAAGTAAGGCTTGTAGCTTACAATACATCGGATCGAGTTCAGGAGCGATCGACGCGAGCAGTGCCTGTTTGCCGGGAGCGCTAAAATATACTTGATATCGTTTCCGATCGATTACCCGTAATAAGATTCGTTTGTAGTGAGGACTTTAGTCCTTCAATTGTAAGGACTAAAGTCCTCACTACAAACCGTTTTTATTACTGGCGCTCGACCGGACACGATCTAACTCGGATTTGGAATAAAATACAATTTTCACCCATAACATGAAAGGACACAGCAGTGCTGTGTCCCTACAAATCTCACCCGAAATCAACCAGGTTTGCGATTACTTAATAAACAGCATTTCCTGATAAGTAGGCAGCGGCCACAAATCATCAGCTATTTCAGCTTCCAGAGCATCAGCATACTGGCGAACCTCATCCATCAAAGGACGAATTGTTTGCGAAGCATACTGCATATGGTCTTCTGTCGAAGCAAAATCGTGCTTGCTCAAAGCATCACTCAATTTGCTCGCAGTATCAATCATGGACTTAACCAGCACCGCGACTTTTTCGGCACTTTCCTTGGACAGTTCAATCCCAATCTCTTTCAACTTAGAAATCGTGCCGGAAAGTTCAGCTAAATACCTCACTGATGCCGGATAAATCATGGTTTTTGCCATGCTTGTTACCAGTTTTGCTTCGACTTCAATAGCCAGCAAATACTGCTCTGCATAAACATCGTAACGGCTTTCCAATTCAACGGGAGTCAGAACACCTGTCTTTTC
Organism: Microcoleus occultus BM001215366; assembly: GCA_036700145.1. Lineage (GTDB taxonomy): Bacteria > Cyanobacteriota > Cyanobacteriia > Cyanobacteriales > Microcoleaceae > Microcoleus. The sequence goes on along the minus strand of JAUBOH010000148.1, from coordinate 3,313 downwards.
AAACAAGTCTTCAATGTATCCTTCCTTCAACACGGGCAAAGCATCTGCCGTAGTCCGCAAGTTAGCTAAACCCCGTTCCTCAACGGCCATTTTGTGCCATTCTTCCGAATAGCCATTGCCGCCAAATACAACCGCACCGTGATCGTCCATCACTTCTTTCAGAACTGTTTGGATGGCAGCATTCAGTTCAGTTCCGTTAGCCAAATCGCTTTCTAATTTGTTAGCAATCCAGTCCAAAGAATCTGCAAGAATTGTATTCATCGCCACCAGCGGCCCGGAAACAGACTGACCGGAACCTACTGCACGGAATTCAAACCGGTTTCCAGTAAAGGCAAAGGGCGAAGTCCGGTTTCTGTCGCCGGCATCCTTGATGAAAGTAGGCAGTGTTTCTACGCCTAAGTTCATAATTCCTCTACCTTGAGAGTCCTTAATTCCTCCCTTGGTAATTTGCTCGAAGATATCTTCTAATTGCGAACCCAAATAGACAGAGATAATCGCTGGTGGAGCCTCATTTGCACCCAATCGGTGGTCGTTGCTGGCAGTCGCAACTACCGCGCGCAACAACGGGCCGTATTTGTGAACTCCGCGAATCACGGCGCCGCAGAAAACTAGAAATTGTACGTTTGAGTGCGGTGTATCGCCTGGGTCTAATAAGTTTCCTTGAGTGGCATTTCCGACAGACCAGTTGACGTGTTTCCCGGAACCGTTAATTCCAGCGAAAGGCTTCTCGTGCAGCAAGCACATAAAACCGTGTTTCTTCGCAGTGTTGCGAAGAATTGTCATGGTTAATTGTTGGTGGTCGCTGGCGACGTTTGCTGATTCAAAAAATGGTGCAATTTCAAATTGACCTGGTGCTACTTCGTTGTGGCGGGTTTTGGCAGGAATGCCCAGGCGGTACATTCTTTCTTCTACTTCCTGCATGAAGACTTGAACGCGCTCTGGAATGGCTCCAAAATAGTGATCGTCAAATTGCTGACCTTTGGCTGGAGGTTTGCCAAACAGGGTGCGACCTGCTAACATTAAGTCGGGGCGATTGTTGGCAAAATTTGAATCTATCAGGAAGTATTCTTGTTCGGCACCGCAACTGGAATTTACCGGAGCAACTTCGGTATTTCCTAACAGCTTTAACACTCGGGTTGCTGCTTTGTTCATGGCGGCAATGGAACGCAAAAGGGGCGTTTTCTTGTCTAATGCTTCGCCTGTCCAAGAGATGAAAACAGTGGGAATGCACAAGGTCATGCCGTTGTCTGTTTCCATGACATAAGCAGGGCTGGTGACATCCCACGCTGTATATCCGCGAGCGGCGGCAGTGGAGCGAATGCCGCCGTTGGGGAATGACGAGCCATCGGGTTCGCCTTGTACGAGAACTTTGCCGGCAAATTCTGAGATGACTGAACCGTCGCCTTGTACGGAGATAAAGCCGTCATGCTTTTCGGCGGTGCCGTTGGTGAGCGGGTAGAATACGTGGGCGTAGTACAGGGCTCCTTTGGAAATAGCCCAGTCTTTCATGGCTACTGCAACTACATCTGCTACTGAGGCATCAAGTTTTTGGCCGGTTTGAACTGTATTTTTTACTGATTTGAAAATGCTTTTGGGCAGACTTTCTTGCATCTTGCTCAGACTAAAAACGTCTGTTGCCCACATATCTTCTAGGCGCTTGGGAGGCCGGGCTGGCATCAGTTGGCGGTTGACGATTTGAGAAATTGCTTGAACGCGCGATTCGTTTCCACTCATGGTTATTTTTCTGGGATTATGGGACTATTTGTGAAAAGATACGGCTTAGGAAAAGCCTGTTTTTAGCGAGGACTATCGTCCTCTTTCTTGTTTTTCAATAAGGACGAAAGTCCTTACTACAAACAATTTTTATTAGGGTAATTACAGCGATTTGCGATCGCTTCACCACCCAGATTAATGACAATCCAGTGTCAGATGCGGTTGGATTGCAGTTATTAGCAAAACAATAGATGACAAGAGCGTGTACTAACTTGAGTCAATATGATAGATATCAACGTTGCACAGATTTAGTACCTAATTTTTACCCTGGAGCAGCTCAAAAATTTTGTGCCGATCGATTCCTTTGAATTCAGGTCAAAACTACTTAGGGTTTTTAACGGTTCGACAATCGATAAATCGCAGTCCAGCAAACAACTCACTTGTTTAGGGTTTTGGGGAATTATGGAGAGTACACAATCTACACTTGGAAAGTGTAAACAATCATTAAGGAAACAAATGTATCCTAAGCTACAGAACTTTAGTTTTTTTCCGAAAGGTCGATCGCACGGATCGCAGACAACCGCAGGATTTTAGTGTAGCAGGACGCTGGATGCTGAAATTGGGGGCGATCGTACGTGCAGAAGGGAGAAGTCCGATGGAAGTCGGAAGAAGTTTGGGAATTCCACCTGTCAATTATCCAATAAACCTTACTTGCTTTTTGCTTTCACGGCCCTAGACTCCACTGTGAATCCGGGAATATCTTGCAGTTCTGTTTCGCTCAAATTGTACTGTTCGCAAACCAAACTCAAACGAGTTCCGGTACTTTTAACAGCGTTGACAGAATGAGTCAAATCTCCTTGAAAATAGATCAGCGAGTTGGCTTGTGGCTTAATGATCCCGACTTGCTGTTTGTTGCGCCGCAGTATCAACTCTCCCCCTTGCAACAAAGGCGGTACTTGCACGTACAAAACGCTGACGGCTGCGGGAGGTTCAACAGTTTTGCAGTACGATCGCAAAGATCGATCGATATGCGGATCGACGCGGGAACCTGCACCCAGCAGCAGGGGATTGAGGTAAAAAGCATTGCATTCAGGCTGTAATGCCTGGTCTAGATAGGGTTTGAACAAGGGAAACCGCCGTTCTACTTCGGCGATTTCGGAACGTTGAAACACGACGGAAAACCCTTTTGTGCCAATGAAATCGCGGTTGAGGTTGTTGATTGCCAGATAAGGGGATGCTAGAATTGCTCCTCGCAAATCGTTGAGGTAGTCGATCGAGAAAGCGTTAGGATGTTGGCTGTAGTATTTCAATGCGCTCAAAAATCATCAAAGTTTAAGGAAACAGCAGATAGGAATGCAGCAACCGCTGATACTTGGGATTGCTTTGTTCGTTGCAACGACATAATAATGTCTATTTAAGCCCGCGTACTTAAGTCAAAGCGATCGAGAAAGAAGTTTCGCCACCGACTAGCAACGGCAGAATATACAGCACTTTTCAGGTATGTGAGATACATAGTTCTTGTAGGGACACTCAAGCGTGCCCATAGGTGTCAACTTAACATCAAACCGACAGTCCGGCAGGGGTTGAAACCCCTGCCTCA
>JAUBOH010000147.1:5915-14183 GCA_036700145.1 Microcoleus occultus BM001215366 | reverse complement strand
CAAAACCGCCGACTATGCTAGTGGATTCAGAAATGCTTTCGACATGGTTCAGGTCAGAGATAATCATGGTTTTTGTCCTTGTAATTTAGCGGTTGTTTGAAGCAACCTTGTTTTGTTTCGATGTACCTAATATATCTGGACTAATTAGAGCTGTGTTGCCAATTTGGCAGATTTGTTTTAAATGAAAATCTCAATATAACTTCATGAAAATATGTTAACTATTGGCTCGCCAACTACAGAAGATATACCTACAAGTCCTGGAGGTATCAACCGGATTTGAGGGACGAACATACTTGCTTCTAGCCCTGGCTCAAAGTTGAACAACCCGGTTGATGAGAGTAAGGAGTGCGTCCTGGAATGTCTGCATTCAGACACAAAAACCAGCCTCGTTTTATACCCTATGAACGAGACTGGAATTAGATTGTAGTATTTGGCTCGATCGATCGCCCTTACAGACAAACGCCGATCGAACACGGGCAGCATGAATTGCCGATCGGCTTGTTTTTTTTGAGTCGCCAACAAATTATCAGGTACGATCGCACAACTGTGTTGCCATTTTGGCATAAAACTCCGAAAAACCCGGCGCGGGGCGAATCCACCCTAGCAACCGGGTTGTCGGTCGATCGACTAAAACTTGCCCGCAAAATTAAACCAGCGCGTCTTAAATCCCGCAAAAAATCCTTGATTGTGAACATCAACCGCCGGCGCCGACATATTTGAGCCTGCGTCGCCGACTTGGGCGACAAAACCTGCGGTATCTGAGTGCAACTCGCTAAAAACCTGAATTCCACAACCCCCTCGAACTCCGGCTCGTTTTTCCCTCACCACTTCCACATAATCTAAATCCGCAATTTTGCTCAGCGCCGGCTGAGTTTCCGATTTCCTGATTTGGCTGTTTTCCTTAAGCAAGCGGTTGGAAGTGCGGTAAGGGATATAGTCGAGAGGGTTGTAACCCGTGCAGCGCAAAAGTAAAAAACAAGCCCAAGAATACTTTCCTGCCAAAATCGCTGAAATTATCTCATCCAATTGTTCGGGTTTGATTCCAACTTGGGAATGATTCGCAGAATGGTGAAATTGGGAATTCATCGTTTTATCCTATCTTGCGTAAATTAATTGACTGTTGACTGCGGTTTGTAGTGAGGACTTTAGTCCGCAGAAAGAAGGACTGAAGTCCTCACTACAAACCTGTTTTTGAGGAATTCCTACAAACTCATGCCGCCTTTTTGTAGTTGCTTCAGCGGATCGAGCAAAATGTCGGCTATGGAGCGCTGGCGGATGACAATATCCGCAGTAGCTGTCTGGCCAGCTTTGAGTTTCCAGGTTTGATTGTTGGCTTTCACTGAGTCTCGATCGATACTCACTTCCACCCGGTAAACAACACCCAATCGCTCGTCAGTTTTGGCATCCGGCGAAATTGATACAACTTTTCCCGGAATCACGCCGTAATTTTGATAGGGAAAAGCATCGAATTTGACTTGCACAGGCATTCCGATTTTGACAAAACCCGCTTCTCGGTTCGGCAAACTGACTTCCAGCACTAAAGGAGCCTGATTCGGAGTCATTTCTGCAATAGTTTGCCCCGGTTGAACTACTTCGCCGGTGTTGTGAATGTTGAGCGCGGAAATCACTCCGCTGACGGGTGCGTAGAGAAATCTTTGTTTGAGTTTATTTTTTGCTTGAGCGAGCAGGGTTTGGGTTTCGGCAGTTTTGGATTTGAGTTGATTTAATCCCATTTCCAACTGCTGAATTTTTTGCTCTTTTTCTAACTGCGTTTGGCGGGCTGCGGCTTGTTTGCTGGCTGCTTCGGCTTCGAGCCGATCGACTTCTGCGAATTGTTCGGTTAATTGGCCTTGCATTTTGCCGATCGAACTGGTGCGATCGCGCACACCTTGCTCGACTTCAAACAGCTTTTCCTTAACCTGAGTTGTCTCAGACAGTTGACTCCTGATTTGAGCGGTTTGCTTGTCGCGCAGACTTTGCTCGACATCAAGGGCGCGATCGTTCACCTGAGTTTCCTCCCCCAACTGGCTTCTAATTACAGCATTTTCGCTTTCGCGCAGAGCTTCCTCAGCTTGAAACAATACGTCTTTTGAAAGTGCTCCTTCATCTACCAAAGGTTTGAGCCGCCCGATCCGCTCTTTGTGAGCCGCCACTTTTGCTTGCAATTGTGTTAGCAAGTCTTGACTCTTATTTTGCAGCGGTTTCACCCGATCGCGCCTCGCCTGTTGAGACGTGACATCGATTTCCAGTTGCGACAACAGATTTTGGGCCTGCTTTTCCAGAGGTTTGAGCTGTTGCTTGCGCGCTTGCTGAGACGCTATATCTGCTTGCAATTGCTCGATTTGAGACTTGGTGGTGGTCGCTGAAGCGCGAGCCCGATCGATCGCAGCTTGGGCCCCCCGCTTGTCCGCAGCACCAATAGCTTGGCTAGCTTCAGCTTCCAGTCGAGTTCTCTCGATCGAGCTAATCTCCTGCACCAATTGAATCCGATAAGCGCCCAGAATTTTATCGAGACGCTCCACCTCGCTCTCGGCAATGGACGGGTCTAATTCGGCCAATAATTGTCCAGCTTTGATTTTTTGACCTTCTTTGATAGCGAGGTTAATAATTTTTCCCGGCTCAGTCGGGTGAATTTTGTAAATATCACCTTTGGGAACTAATTTGCCCTGAGCGTGACCGACTTGATCGATTTTTCCCAAAGTTGCCCACGCCCCAAAAGCTACCGAGAACACCAGTCCTCCTAATATCAACCGCTGGGGAAAAGATACTGGCGGCTGGTCGAGTACCGAATGCAAAGAAGTAGACCAATTATCAGCATCCGGCTGCCGAAACTTGGCAGTATTGATATACTCATTGGTTGGAAAAGAGTGCTTTTGAGGTTCGACCACTTCTAAAGAACGGTCTTTTTTTCGGCTTTCGTTTTCTTTTAAAGCTACACCCCCATAAACTTCAGCTATTTCATCAGGAGTCGCGCCTAATTCTTTGCCATCTTCTAAAAGCATGATATTTACTCCAAATTAGTCTGTTGACAGTTGACTGTTGGTAGTTGCATATATCTCGATCCCCCTCGCATCCCCCTTAAGAAGGCAGGGCTGTTTCATTCTCTTGTAGGGGCAATCCCCCCGTGGTTGCCCTAATCCCTGAAACACTTGCAAAATTGTGGATGGGGAGGGTGGCACGGGGGCACTACCCCTACAAAATTGCGGTTTTTCCGAGAATGAAACAGCCCTGCCTTAAGAAGGGGGACTTTGAGAAGAATCTTGTCCCCCCCTTAGTAGGGGCGGTGCCAAGAGTGCCCGCCCTCTTTTGGGGGAATCAGATGCTACGGGGCCTCATACAAAATTGGTATTAAAGATCCAGTTGTTGCTGAGCCAGGTGATAGTAAAGTCCCCGTTCGGCCATCAATTGGTCGTGGTTGCCTTGTTCGGCTAAAATGCCTTTGTCTAGAACCAAAATTCGATCGGCACTGCGTACCGTAGACAACCGGTGAGCAATGATAAACACAGTGCGATCGCGGCCGATGCGAGCCAGATTTTGCTGGAACCTGCGCTCAGACTCGGTATCCAGCGAAGAAGTTGCTTCGTCCAAAATCAAAATTCGGGGATCGCCCAACAAAGCGCGGGCGATCGCAATTCGCTGCCGCTGGCCCCCAGACAAACTCGTTCCCCTCTCCCCCACAGGAGTTTGATAACCAAGCGGCATATCTTGAATAAAAGCGTGAGCTTCTGCCAACTTCGCCACTTCTATCGCCTCTTCCAAGCTGGCAGAATCAGCATCATTTCCGTTTTTGTACAGCGTAATATTTTCCAAAATCGTTCCCGAAAACAAGAAACAATCTTGAGGGACAACACCCAACTGAACTCGCAGCGACTGCAAAGAAATGTGCCGAATATCGTGGCCGTCAATTGTCAGCCGCCCTTTTTCTGGATAATAGAAACCTTGCAGCAGCTTTACCAAAGTGCTCTTACCGGAACCGCTGCGGCCGACAATTGCCACAGTGTCTCCAACTTTCACCTCAAAGCAAAGATTTTGCAGCGTATTGCGTTCCTCATCCTGAGCATAGCGGAAAGAAACATTGTCAAACTTGACGGTTCCCTGAATGCGAGGCAGTACCAGCATTGGTTTGTAAGGGCTTTCTTCAGGATCGGCAGAGAATACATCATCCAAACGCTCGATCGAAACCAGCACTTCTTGAAACTCATCCCAAAGTCCCACCACAGACAGCACAGGAGAAATCACGCTCCCGATCATCATATTAAAAGCAACAAATTGACCGATCGTCAACTCGTCTTGAATCACCAGCATAGCCCCGTACCACAGCAAAGCCGTGCTGCCCAAAGTATTAATTCCACCCCCCACCACCTGCAAAGAATTCGCCAACTTCTGCCCGCGAAATTTAGCATTAATCATGCAGGTTAATTGGTCTTCCCAGCGCCAGCGCATTTCTCGCTCAGCAGCAGTTGCCTTAATCGTCGCCACCCCAGTAATCATCTCCACCAAAGATGAATTTTGCTTAGCACTTTCGGTAAAAACCTCCCGCGACACTTTTCGCAGAAACGGAGTAGCCACCAAAGTCAAAATCACGATCGGCGGAATCAAAGCCAGCACCAACAAAGCCAGACGCCAGTTATAGTAAACCATCAGTCCGATGTAAACCACAGCCATCAAAGCATCCAACCAAGCAGTAATCGCTTGGCGAGTCAAAAACGCCTGAATTTTTTGATTTTCCTGAACCCGCGTCAAGATGTCGCCCACCTGACGAGATTCAAAAAACTTAATCGGCAAACTGAGAGTGTGACTGATAAAACCGCTAATCAAAGTCAAGTCAATCCGGTTGGACAAGTAATCCAGCAAATACTGTCTCGTTGCGCCCAACAGCGACCGCCAAACACTAAACAGCAGCAGTCCGATCGCAAAAACGTGCAGAGTGACTATGCTTTTGCTGACAACTACTTGGTCGAGAATTACTTGGGTAAATAGGGGAGTAACTAGCCCAAATATTTGGATCAACAAGGAAAGTATCAGAATTTGGGCGATCGCAGCGCGGTAGGGCCAGACTATGCCAACAAAATTTTTAATTTTGATGCCTTTATGTTCGGCACTGTGATTGCGGTAGAGTTCCGCTGTCGGGTCTAAAATTAGGGCGTAGCCAGTCCAATTTTCGGTAAAAGTTTTAATGCTCATCCACCGCTTGCCCGCAGCCGGATCGGCAACTAAAACCTGTTGATTTTTAAAGCGGTAGACTGCAACGTAGTGATTGCCTTGCCAGTGAGCGATCCAAGGATTTTGATTTCGCAGCGGAGTTAAAGAAGCTCGCACTGGACGGGTTTGAAATCCCATCCTTTCCGCTGCTTTTGCCAGACTTTTGAGCGACGCGCCGCTGCGACCAATTTCTGCCAGTTCCCGCAAGTAATTCAGGCTGAATTTCTTACCCCAATATTCGCTAATCATGGCTAAGCAGGTAGCTCCGCAATCTGCTGCGCTCTGTTGTTGAATGAATGGGTGTCCGCTGCTCAACCAGCGCCTGCGCTTTGGCTTGGGAAAACTGATGATTCCGGCTGCCGATTTTTGATTCTCGACTGCGGTTAATTTTGACTGCTCGGTTTTTGAGGTTGAGCTGGCATCTTTTGATAACGTTACTAAGCTTAAAACCGGAGGTTTGCGGATGATTTTAGGGCGGGCATTGCTGTCGGAAGCAATTGCTGCTTTGGCGATTTCCCACTGTTCGGCGCTAAGCTGGTAAATTAGCAGATTTGTTGCAGCTTTCCAGTCGCTCGGTACATCTGAATGTCCCCAGTTACTCCCGATGATGGGCGGTGTTTGACCTTGAATTTTACCGCTGTGCAGCCAAAAATGATTGGTTGATTTTTGGCAGTGCTCGGCGAGGGAAACTCCGGCTGGAATTCGGCTTTCTTCTGTGTAAGGAAGTAAGTGCGGCCACAGAAGCTGTTGTTGGTGGGGAGGGAGCGATCGCAAATCTGTTTGCGTCTTGAAAAATATCAATCGGTGCCGCTGTTGGAATTCTTGCTGCAAGTGCTGTTGCAGTTGGGGGAATTCCTCTAAAACAAGCTGCAATTTGGCTGCATTTATGCGAGCGATTTGGCAGGTACTGGCGGCAATTGCCCTGTAAGGCAGTCCGGTTTCAATAAATAGGCTGTCTGTCCCAAATATTGCTCCGAGTTCCAGTACCACCGCCGAAATTTCTTGCTGTTGAGACGTTTCTACCGCTAGCAGCCTGACTCTTCCCTGGCAAATGAGATAAAAATTGCGATCGCTCTGTGCTTGTTCAACTAAATGGTTGGTATTATCCGATGTTTGATATTGGGTGATTTCATCTCCGAGTTGAAACTCGCAAATTTCACAGGCTGTATTTAATTTGGCAACTAATGTCGGTTCTGCACCGATTTCCTCCAAGAGTTTCTGAAGAGCTGGAACAGTCTGCAATGAGGCTTGGGAGCGATCGAAGTAATTCTGTACCCCTAAACTTTTTTTCATAGCTTTGCCTGTTGAATTTGTCTGTCAAGTTTCTTGACCGATAACTAACCAGGTTATGTCCAATTTTTATTTTTTTACCTAACCTACCTGGCTTAAAAATCCTTGTTAACTTGTGCGGCTAAAACCTCTTATTTCAAACATTTTTTGACTATTTTGGGATGTCGGAATTCGTTTCTTAAAGTAAAGTGGGGTTATTGCGTAAGTGTTGTTTTCGCTGGCTCCAATCATAGCTTACCAAACGGCTATCATGGCTACAGTTTTACCGTCATCTTTACACAATCTTTATAATTTAGCGGATAATTATGAAGATTGTGTGAAGCAAATCGGACAAGGCTTCTGCCTTATACGTGAATACACGCCAAGACCTTAATTAAATATTAAAAATTTTAAATTCAAGATAATTTGTGCATTCTAGAAGAATTAATGTAAAGAAATATTGCTAATTTGTAGCAGGAATTATAGAAATTAATTGAGAATTGAGCCTGGGTATTTAGCTGGATTCAAGCCAAGAAGTTGGACTCCCGATTCAGGGGAAACTAATAGCTGGTGCACCAACGCAAGCAGCGGACTCAGAAAGCGGGTTTCTCACAGGTTTGTTTAATCTGGGCGCGTCTGGGACTGTCCGTTTTTTTCAGTTCCCGGCGCCAAAAATTGTCAAAATCTCTTCCTTTCGGTAGAAGGCTACTATGCAGAAAGCTATTATGCAGAAGTGTAGAGATCCTAAATTCACCAAATACTTCGATCGCCCACAACTCACAAAAATAACTATGAACCGCCGCCGGCCTCCAAGCCCTCGGCATCGAACCAAATCCAGCAGAACCAGTCCCGAACCGCGTCGCCCTCGGAACCTACAACAGCCCCCGCTGGCTGATAGCCGACCAAGGCATCATGATGGCTTTTGCCGCCAACGTTGTTCGAGGCGCCACAGCCGAGTTTGAAGAACTCCTCTACATCATCCAAGACAGCGGCAGTACCGCCTTAGTAGTCGAAAACCTGGCATTACTCAAAAAACTGCAACAGCGCCTCAATTGTATGTTTAGCTTCAGGACTCAAATCAGCTTTTTGGCGACACCAATCGGCAAATGTTCGTCTACTGTTTTCCGATCGCACTTCTGCGGCATAAGCAGACAGGGCATTTCCAGATAACGCTAGGAGCGCACAACAAGTAACTGCGATCGACTTTGGTTAATTCTGATGTTTCTGTGCAACTATAAGTTTCATCATCTTATACCTCTCGATCGGCCCTGCTTCCAATTTTCTTGTAAAATAGATGGAGATGGGTGGGAAGTCGATGGAGGTAGAGATGAAAATTCAAAAATTAGCTTTTTGCGGTTGTGAATTAGAGTGGCGTTTTGCACAGACCTATTTTTCCAATTTTGTAACAAAATTAAACCCAGACTGTCAACTTAAAAAACCAAAATTAAGAGACAATTGAAATTAAAAAGTACCTTAAATCATGCTTCTTACGATCGACCTTCCCGACAATCTCCCCCTGACTGAAGCGGATGTGAGGATAGAACTGGCGATCGTACTTGAGCGACAAGACAGCCTCCGTACCTCCCTCTAGTAAATTATGGTTCCCATTTACAGATAGACTCTGGCTTGAGAGGGCAAGTTTTGGGAGCGATCGGATTTCCGCTGAGGGCGAGCTTAGTCAGGTTAGTCAAGGATGCTAGCGGTTTGATATCGCCGATCTGATTGTTTCTGAGGTGGAGCAAAGTCAGGTTAGTCAAGGATGCTAGCGGTTTGATGTCGCCGATCTGATTGCTGTCG
>JAUBOH010000147.1:0-5815 GCA_036700145.1 Microcoleus occultus BM001215366 | reverse complement strand
TAGTCAAGGATGCTAGCGGTTTGATGTCGCCGATCTGATTGCTGTCGAGGAAGAGTTCACTCAGGTGAGTCAAGGATGCTAGCGGTTTGATATCGCGGATCTGATTGCTGCTGAGGGCGATCTTAGTCAGGTTAGTCAAGGATGCTAGCGGTTTGATGTCGCCGATCTGATTGCCGACGAGGACGAGCTTAGTCAGGTTAGTCAAGGATGCTAGCGGCTTGATGTCGCCGATCTGATCGAAGCTGAGGGAGAGCCACTTCAGGTTAGTCAAGGATGCTAGCGGTTTGATGTCCCCGATCTGATTGCTCTCGAGGAAGAGCACCGTGAGACTAGAAAGTTTCCGATCGGCCGCATCGCAATCATTAGTCCCTGCTCGCTTCAACAACAAATCAACAGTATGTTTAGTTTCAGGACTCAAATCAGCTTTTTGGCGGCACCAATCGCCAAATGTTCGCCTGCTGTTTCCCAGTTGCGGATCTGCTGCCTTTGCAGATAGTTCATTTCCAGATAATGCTACGATCGCGCTCCAAATAACTACTATCAACTTTGGTAAATTCATGTGTTTCTGTGTAACTATAAGTTTCATCGTTTTATACCTCTGAAATTCAAACGTATCTTAAATCATGCTTCTTACGATCGACCTTCCCGACAATCTCCCCCGGACTGAAGCCGATGTGCGGATCGAACTCGCGATCGTACTCGATCGGCTAATATTCTAAACTGTAAAATTTTATCGTTTAGGTAGTGGGTCCCAATTGCAGATAGACTCTGGCTTGAGAGGGCAAGTTTTGGGTGCGATCGGATTTCCGCCCAGGTCGAGCCGAATCAGGTTAGTCAAGGATGCTAGCGGTTTGATATCGCCGATCCCATTGCCGCTGAGGTAGAGTTGCGTGAGACTCGAAAGTTCTCGATCGGCCTCAACACAATCAGTAGTCCCCGCTTTCTCCAACAGCACCTCAACAGTATGTTTAGTTTCAGGATTCAAAGCATCTTTTTCGCGACACCAATCAGCAAATGTTTTGTTTGCCGATCGCGTTTCTTCGGCCTTCACAGACAGTGCACTTCCAGATAATGCTACGATCGCACTAAAAGCAACTACTATCAACCTTGATAAATTAATCTGTTTCTGTGCAACTATAATTTTCATCATTTTTTATCCCTAATTTTCTAAATAAACAACGGCTGGTTTACAAACTGTCACCAGACTGCCACAAAGCTCTAAAATAACTCTGATATTAAACTTGTACCAATAACTTTATCTCCCAAAACCCCGGAAAATACCCTATGAACCGCCCAGCATCTTACACATCATCTCAAATGACCGATCGCGATCGCGCTAACCTCAGCCGCCTGATCGATTACACATCCATCCGATCAGTACCCGAAATTTGGGATCTCGTCCAACAAAAATTCGGTCAAACAGTCGCCCTCCACGACCCCCACACCCAGCCCGAAATCAAACTCACCTACACCGACCTCTACCAACAAATCCAGCAATTCGCCGCCGGCCTCCAAGCCCTAGGGATCGAACCAAACCCCGCAGAAGCAATCCCTCCCCGCGTCGCCCTCTTCGCCGACAACAGCCCCCGCTGGCTGATAGCCGATCAAGGAATTATGATGGCTGGGGCCGCCAACGCCGTGCGAGGTGCCACCGCCGACCCCGAAGAACTCCTGTACATCATCAAAGACAGTGGCTGCACCGCTTTGGTAGTCGAAAACCTGGCATTACTCAAAAAACTCCAGCATAGCCTCCCCGATTTGCCGATCGAACTCATCGTCCTCCTCTCCGACGAAGAACCGGAAACCAGCCAAACCCTCAACACGGTCAAATTCTCCCAAGTCATGACCACAGGCGCAAACCGCCCCCTCAAACCCAGCAATCACAAGCCTCAAGGCCTCGCCACCCTCCTTTATACCAGCGGCACCACCGGCAAACCCAAAGGTGTAATGCTTACTCACAGCAACCTGCTACATCAAATCACCACCTTCGGCACAATTCTCCAACCCGAAGCCGGCGAAGGTGTTCTCAGTATTCTCCCCAGTTGGCACGCCTACGAACGCACTGTCGAATACTTCATGCTTTCTCAAGGATGCACGCAAATTTACACCAGTATTCGCTACTTCAAACAAGATTTCAAAACTTACAAACCCCAGTACATGGTCAGCGTTCCGCGCATCTGGGAATCGATTTACGAGGCAGTACAAAAGCAATTTCGGGAACAACCAGCAAACAAACAAAAACTGGTGAATTTCCTGTTATCAGCTAGCCAACAATACATAGAAGCCCGTCGGATTTTCCAAGGATTGACTCTCAGTTTAAAACCTGCTTCTGCTTCCGAAAAATCGATCGCCCGCATCAAAAGCATTCTGTTGTCACCCATCCACGCCCTCGCCGAAAAACTCGTTTACCAAAAAGTCCGGGAAGCTACGGGAGGACGTTTTAAGTGGGCGATTAGCGGCGGCGGTTCTTTGGCCGCGCATTTAGACAATTTCTTTGAAATAGCGAATATCGGCTTGTTGGTGGGATACGGTTTGACCGAAACTTCGCCTGTTTTAACGGTTCGCCGCCCTTGGCACAATCTTAAAGGTTCGGCGGGACAGCCGATCGCCCATACCGAGATTAAAATAGTAGACCCGGAAACCAGACAGCAACTCTCAACAGGCCAGCGCGGCTTAGTATTGGGCCGCGGGCCCCAAATCATGCAGGGCTACTATCTCAATCCCCAAGCTACCGCCAAAGCCATAGACTCCGAAGGTTGGTTCGACACCGGCGATTTAGGCTGGCTGACACCCGGGAACGATTTAATTTTGACCGGGCGGGCCAAAGATACGATCGTCCTCAGCAACGGCGAAAACATCGAACCCCAGCCCATAGAAGACGCCTGCGTCCGCAGCCCCTACATCGACCAAATTATGCTAGTAGGGCAAGACCAGAAATCCGTCGGCGCCTTAATTGTCCCCAATCAAGAAGCCCTGGAGAAATGGGCAGAAACTCAAAATCCAATACACGAAATTGACTGGAATAGCAAGACAATTCAAGACTTATTCCGCAAAGAATTAAACCGGGAGGTACAAAATCGCCCCGGATACCGCGCGGACGATCGCATTGGCCCGTTCCGGTTGATTCAGGAGCCGTTTTCGATGGAAAATGGAATGTTGACTCAGACCCTGAAAATTAAGCGCCCGGTTGTGACGGAACACTACCGCGATATGATTGACGGGATGTTTTGAAAATATTCTCAGGGCATCGGGAATCGGGACAAGCGACAGGGGATTGAAGAGTGGGATAGGCTGATACCAATGTAATGTGAATTTGCACATATTTTGATCCCCCTCGCATCTCCCTTAATAAGGGGGACTTTGATTGCGCTCTTGTCCCCCCCTTACTAAGGGGGGTGCCAGGGCGATCGAATTCTACGGGGCCTCACAAAAAATTGGTATGACGGCTAATAGCTTTTGAATAATTAGCAACTAGCAGTTAGTCGCATCCAATGCCCAACTCCCAATTCCCAATGCTTTTCGGCCCAATTCCCAATTCTCAATTCCCAACTGACAATCAACAACTTTATGGAACCACAATTACTTTTGAAGCGATCGATTAACGTTAAAGTCGTCGTTACTCCCCGCTGGAAAGAAGAAGCTCAACAGCAACTCCAAGCCCAAATCAACCAAATAGATTCTCAGCTACAACAGCTAGAAATGCAAGGGCAGCGGATGGTTTCAGAAATCCAAAAGCAAAACCTGCACCCCCCTGGCCCACAGGTAATGCAGCAAATAGAAAACATTCAAATGCAGGTAAATCAAAAGAAAAGCGAACTGCTCGAACAGAAAAACCAAAACCTGCAACAGCTCCAGCAAGTGCAGGTATTAGACCTCGAACAAGAAGTGAGTCAAGGTCAAATTGACGGTACATTCACTGTCGGACTGGGAGAAAACTTGATCCAAAAAATGCAAGTAGAAGTTCTCCTCCGCGACGGCATAGTCGAAGAAATTCGAGGTGATATTTAGAAATTATAAATTGGTAATTGGTAATTGGTAATTGGTAATTGATTTTGAGTCAACAGTCACACATCTTCGGACTAGAGACTGGCATAATAATAATTATTGCCAATTACCGATCGCCAAATACCGATCGCCAATTACCAACTCAAAAGGACTTTTTACAGATGATTCGCGAAGTTTTCATGCCAGCCCTTAGTTCTACCATGACAGAAGGCAAAATTGTGTCCTGGGTCAAATCCGCCGGGGACAAAGTAGAAAAGGGCGAAACGGTAGTGGTGGTTGAATCCGACAAAGCCGACATGGACGTAGAGTCTTTCTATGAAGGCTATTTAGCAATAATTATCGTACCAGCAGGCGAAGTTGCTCCGGTGGGAGCGGCGATCGCCCTAGTAGCAGAAACAGAAGCCGAAATCGCCGCCGCTCAGCAACAAGGCTCCCCCGCCCCAACCGCAGCAGCAGCCCCCGCTCCGGCTCCGAGCCCCGCTCCTGTGGGCACCACAGCATCAGCGGGTTTTCAGCAAAATGTCAGCCGCCAAAACGGCCGCAGCGTCGTTTCTCCCCGCGCTCGCAAGCTAGCCAAAGAATTTAAAGTAGACTTGAATTCTATCAAAGGCAGCGGGCCCAACGGCCGGATTGTCGCAGAGGATGTGGAAGCAGCAGCCGGGAAAGCCCAACCAGCTCCGGTTCAGCAACCGGTAACAGTCCCCGCGAACCCCGCACCCGCAGCAGCCAAACCCGCACCCGCAGCAGCCAAACCCGCACCCGCACAGCCAGTCCCGGCGGCGGCGCTTTCGGGCCAAAGAGTACCGATGAACGCGCTGCAAAATGCGGTGGTGCGGAATATGGAAGCAAGTTTGAGCGTGCCCTGTTTCCGCGTCGGCTACACAATTACTACTGACAATCTGGACAAACTCTACAAACAAATTAAGCCGAAGGGCGTCACAATGACGGCTCTGCTGGCGAAGGCTGTAGCAGTAACTTTACAAAAACATCCTCTGCTAAATGCTTGTTATGTGGAGTCTGGAATTCAACACCGCGCTGATATTAATGTGGCGGTAGCGGTGGCGATGGACGGCGGCGGTTTGATTACGCCGGTGCTGTCCCTGGCCGATCGCCTGGATATTTATTCGCTCTCCCGCACTTGGAAGGATTTAGTCGATCGCGCCCGCGCCAAGCAGTTAAAGCCTGACGAATACAGCACGGGAACTTTTACTCTTTCTAATTTGGGAATGTTTGGAGTAGACAAGTTTGACGCGATTTTGCCGCCGAATCAAGGCTCGATTTTGGCGATCGGCTCTTCGCGGCCGCAAGTAGTAGCCAATGAGGAAGGCTTGATGGGAGTGAAGCGGCAAATGCAAGTTAATATTACTTGCGATCACCGGATTATTTACGGTGCTGATGCTGCATCTTTCTTGCAAGATTTAGCGAAATTGATTGA
The DNA here is from genome assembly GCA_036700145.1 of Microcoleus occultus BM001215366. Taxonomy (GTDB): domain Bacteria; phylum Cyanobacteriota; class Cyanobacteriia; order Cyanobacteriales; family Microcoleaceae; genus Microcoleus. The sequence continues at coordinate 375 of JAUBOH010000147.1, read as the reverse complement.
GACAAACCCTCAATCTTTGACGCTTTAATTAGTTAACTGTTGACTGTTGACAGTTAGCTGTTGACAGTTGACGGTTGACGGTTGACAATGGTTTGCCATCAACTATTCAAAGGAGCTAATAGGGAAAGCTTTCAACAGCTAAGAGTTGATCGATTAGCTGAAAAAATATCAAACAAAATATGGTTGATTGTTAAAAAGTAGGCCGACTTTGCTAAGGATACGACGGGCAAACAAATAGTGCGATCGGCTGATAGTGTTGGTGCTAATATTGCAGAAGGACATGGACGCTATATAGCAGTTGACAGTTGACAATTGACAATTGACAGTTGGTTCTTAACAGTGAGACTGTTTATGATGGCGGGTTTGAGGATATAT
>JAUBOH010000146.1:8824-14277 GCA_036700145.1 Microcoleus occultus BM001215366 | reverse complement strand
ATAGAAGACAGTCGGTTGAAACCGACTGAAGATTTGCCCCAAACCAATACATATCAACTAATTCTTCAGTCCTCTTTGAGAGGACTTTCGCTCTCTCGACAGGGGTTTCAACCCCTGTCGGACTCGCGGACACACCAACGGATTTTGGGGGCTTTCAGGCTTAAGTTGACACGACGAAAGGCACGGCGCCGTGTCCCTACCTCTGTTATGTACCTCACTTACCTCAAAAGTGCTGTATCTCAGAATCCAAGTCAAGCTGTCTGACACGGGCCACCTTACCCGCAGGAATTCACTCGCGCCGCATGGGGGTTAGAAACCCGGTTTCTATGAGTTTTACGAACAAAAACGAGAAATCTACTCGTGAAACCGGGTTTCTGAACTCTGCGCGCGTCCGCCCCCGCTGGCATTTTTAGGTAGTAAGCTGTCGAGGAATGCAAGTCCTCCTAGCCCAAAACTATGAGGACTCTCCCTCCTCACTACAAACCGATCGCACTTTTCCACCACCAATCAACCAAAATTCAACGGATCGACATCAATAGTTAAACTAACAGAACGTGGCGTGCGATCGCGCAACCCGATCAAATCCGACAAATCCACCGACTCATCCAAAGGCAACTTCAGCAAAATCTGCCACCGATAGCGATTTGCCACCCGCATAATCGCCGCAGGTGCCGGCCCCAACAACTCGCACCCCGGTATAGCAAGTCGCTCAATATACTCATGACAAACAGACGCTAATTGTACCGCCGTTACGGCAACTTCCGCCGCATCCAAACTGCTTAATCGCAACAAAACCAGCCGCCCCGAAGGTGGATAATTCAGCGCCGCTCTTTCGGCTAATTCTGTTTCCACAAAGCTTGTATATTCGTGCCGCCTAACTGCTTGAATTACTCGATGTTCGGGAGTGTAAGTTTGCATAATTACCCGCCCCGGATCGTCGCCTCTACCCGCACGCCCCGCGACTTGAGTTAATGTTTGAAAAGCTCGTTCGCTTGCCCGATAATCGGATAAGTTGAGCAACCCATCAGCCGAGACAACTCCCACCAATGTTACTCCAGCTAAATCTAACCCTTTAGTCAGCATTTGCGTACCCAACAAAATGTCAGCTTCCCCGTTCGCAAATTGCGTTAACAATCGGCGGTGGTCGCCCTTATTTCTAGTCGTATCGCTGTCAAACCGAATTGCCCGCAATTGGGGAAACAATCTCGTTAATTCCTGTTCGACTCGCTGAGTGCCGCTGCCGAAGTTTTTGAAGTAAGGAGAACTGCATTCTGGGCAGTTTTGAGGGTGTCTTTCTGTGTGGTTGCAGTAGTGACAGCGCAATATTTCTGCTGTTCCTTCACCGACGTGGTGATAAGAAAGCGAAACATCACAGTTAGGGCATTCCATCACATAGCCACAACTCCGACAAGAGACAAATGTACTGTGTCCTCTTCTGTGAATAAACAGAATACCTTGCTGTTGTCTGACTTGCAATTCTTCGAGAGCATTTTGCAGGGAAGTGCTGAAAATTGAACGGTTTCCTTGGCGCAATTCTTGGCGCATATCGACTATTTCCACAGGCGGCATCGGGCGGGAGTAAATGCGTTCTGGCAATGACAAATAATGGATACTTGGTAAGGAGTAATTATTGATTCGCGTCTCGACAAAAGTCTCTAAAGCTGGCGTTGCGGAACCTAAAATTAAGGGACAATTTTCTAATTCAGCGCGCCATTTGGCAACGGTGCGGGCGTGGTAGCAAGGGGCTGGTTGTTCTTGTTTGAAGCTGGTGTCGTGTTCTTCATCGAGGATAATTAAGCCGAGGTGAGGTAAAGGCGCAAAAATGGCCGATCGCGTGCCGATGACAATTTGCGGGGTTCCAGTCAGCATCTGCCGCCATGTATCGTAACGTTCGCCATCGGATAGGGCGCTGTGGTACACGCAAATTTGCTCGCCAAAACGGGCGCGGAATCTGTCTGTAAGTTGCGGTGTCAGGCCGATTTCGGGAACGAGTACGAGGGCGGATTTGCCGCGGGCTAAGATTGGGGCGATCGCCTGCAAATACACTTCGGTTTTCCCGGAACCTGTAACGCCGTGCAGCAGGACTTGACGAAATCCCGAAAAACTGTTAATGAATGCCAAAGCTTCAGCTTGAAAAGCAGTTAATTTTTTGGGTAAATCGGGAGTTTGGGCAATTCCTCGATCGCCCCTGAGCACTTCCCTTTGATCAATTACAACGCTGCCTTTTTGTTCCAAAGCTTTGACAACCGAAGAACTTGCACTGCAAATTCTCAGCAGATCGTTCAGCCACATTTCACCGCCTGCGCGCCGCAAAACTTCCAATACTTCTTGTTGCCGCTGCGTTAAACCTGTGACAAATTCGCTGACAATTAATGTGACTGCCGGTTTGAGTTTTGGTTTGGGAGGATTGGGAGGTTCTAAATAACTTTCTACCCAACCGCGTTTCAACAAATCTTTTAATCCCCGATAACTTCCCTTGACTTGTCGCTGGAGGTATTGCCAAGTATAATCGCCGTTTTTTTGAGCTTGCAGCAACTGCAAAATTTGACTGGCGGCGGGATTTAGAAATGTTTCGGCATTCGGAGAAATTGCGTCCTTAATTAAGCGAATTCGGCGCACGGAACGGCTTAACAAGCCAGGGGGCAGCGAGGCTCTAATTACTTGAATTAATGGCGTGCAATAATAGACAGATACTCGATCGAGCAATTCCCAGTAAGTAGGCGGGAAAAAGCCCGTACTGACAACATCTTCGACATCTTTAACCCGCGCCGGATCTAAGTCTGGCGGCAGTTGAGAAATGTAGCGAATGGCGATCGCCCCTACCTGTTGACTGCCAAAGGGTACGCTCAAAATATCCCCAGGCTGCACATTCATTTCCGCAGGTAAGCGATAGGTAAATAATTTGTTTTCCTCCCCTGGGGAGTCCCCCGCGCCCCTGAAAGGAGAGTCCACCAAAACTTCGATCCACTGTTCCGGCACGGTGGGGCGCTGTGGTGGTTGGCTGCTACCGTAGGATGCCCCGGGCTCTGCCGCTACAGGGGTTGATAAACCAAAAGTGACTGTAGACATAGGGTTGCACATCAAACTAGGAGGAGCCGCGGTCAAAGGGAGTTTTTATTATCCCTCAGTTTAGCTCGATCGATCGATATTAGCTGAGGGATTTGGCGATCGGAATCTCGATCGCCAATTCAGTCCCTTCTCCAACTGCGGATATGCACTCCAACCTCCCGCCGTGTTTGTCCACAACAATTTGATAGCTAATTGACAGTCCCAAACCCGTCCCGTGACCGACTGGTTTAGTGGTGAAAAACGGATCGAAAATTTTTCCTTTTACAGCTTCATTCATTCCCAGACCGTTATCTTTGATGCTAATTTTTGCCCAATTTTCGGAAATAATAGAAGTAGTAATTGCAATCTGGCTGGGGTTGGCTTCTATTTCGTCTATGGAGCGCTTTTGATCTCGCTCCCGCAGGGCATCAATAGCATTATTAATGATGTTCATAAATACCTGATTCAATTGTCCCGCATAACATTCTACTTTCGGCAAATTGCCATAATTTTTCACAATCTCGATAGCCTGATAACCAGGTTTTTCTTTAGTTAAATTTTGCAAAATTAACAAAGTGCTGTCAATTCCTTCGTGAATGTTAACCGGTTTCTTTTCGGCTTCGTCTACCCGGGCAAAGTTCCGCAAAGTCAGCACAATTTCGCGGATGCGCTCGGAGCCCACTTTCATTGACGAAAGAGTTTTTAACAAATCTTCGCGCAGAAAGTTCAGGTCAATTTTTTCCAAAAAAGCTTCAATCTCTGCATCTGTTTCGGGATACCGATTTTGGTACATTTCGAGCAATTGTAAAATGTCGGCAGTGTAGTCATTGACATAGGTAATATTGCCGTAGATGAAGTTGACGGGATTGTTGATTTCATGGGCGATACCAGCTACCAAAATCCCCAAAGCCGACATTTTTTCGGCTTCGATCAATTTGATCTGCATTGCTTGCAGGTTTGAGAGAGCTTTTTCAAGTTGAGACATTTTTGCTTTTAAAATATTTTCGGAATCTATAAATTCCTGAGTGACTGTTTTTACCAAAGATTCTTTTTTTTGAGATAGGGCTTCTAATTGACTGCATTCCGCTTCCGAAATTTCGACTTTTCTCCGCAGGATTAGATTAGCATTTTCCAGTTGTTTGATTCTATTTTCCCAGTCTGTTGGTTCCATCGGCTATTATTTTTAACCTAAAAATAGTGTCACAAAAGTTTTATTATGAAATTTAGTTGCACCCTTTACATACTTATAAATTAGTCGCGACTAGGCTAGATTTTTTTCGCCAAAATTCAACACCTCCTTTATTTTGGTGGGTTTAAAAATCTTATCTAATATACATTCAAAATGTCAAGATATTAATAAGAAACTCGGTTAAAACCGATCGCCGCTTTTCATCAGATCGCTCGAAGAGAGCGGGGTTTTGATCCGATTGCGGATAAATCAGCGGGCCGATCGGACATTTGTAGGTGGCGACTCGCGAAAAATTGCCCGATTCAGACAAGATTTGTACAAAACGCGCCGGCAATGCAAAGCGAAAATATTAGATCTGACTGTGAATGTGACGGAGATCAACCGGGGGCGACGGGAAAAGTGCGATCCAATAGCTGCAAGCAACGCTGGCCGGGCGATCGCCCACAAGCAATCTCAAGTAAGAAGCCAATTGCTCTCTCCCAGAACGCGATCGCACTATAGCATTCCTCAGAAATCTCACTCCAATGTGTCGATCGCACTTACACACCAGCACCATTTTGTGCTAAGAACTACTACTTGTGACAACATCGACACAGCAATTTATATTTGGAGAGTATTTGATGTCAGGTAGCGAAGTTCGTGCAGACTTTTGGATGAGCGAGTACATTACCCCTTGGGATATTTACGTTCACGGCATTATCAGCGTGCTCGCTTACAAGAAAACTGCCTACCAGGAAATGTACGTCGTTGAAACCGGCACCTACGGCAAAGGCTTAGTATTGGACGGCAAATGGCAATCTTGTACAGGCGACGAGTTTCTGTACCACGAACCCCTGGTGCACCCAGCCATGATTTGTCACGGTAGCCCCAAAAAAGTCCTCGTTCTCGGCGGCGGAGAAGGAGCTACAATCAGAGAAGTCCTCCGCTGGAAAACAGTTGAAAAAGTCGTGATGATCGACATTGACGGCGAAGTAGTAGAAGCTTGCCGCGAACACCTGCCAGAAATGCACCAAAACGCCTTTGACGACCCCCGCTGCGAAGTAGTAATCGGCGATGCTTTAGACTATTTAGACAACACTGACAAAGATTGGGATATTGTCATTTCTGACTTGTCAGATCCCATTGAAGAAGGCCCATCTTTCCAGTTGTTTACGAAGGAGTATTTTGAGAAAGTTCGCAACATAATGTCGCCTAACGGATATTTTGTAGTGCAAGC
>JAUBOH010000146.1:0-8724 GCA_036700145.1 Microcoleus occultus BM001215366 | reverse complement strand
TTTTTGGGCTTTATTCCCGGCATCATTCACGCTGTTTGGGTGATTGCCAAGCACGATCGAGGTTAACTTGACAACAAATTCAGCTTTTGGATAATAGACAGGCAAGAGAAAACAGATTTTCTTTTGCCTGTTTCCACTAATTAATCTGTATTAAATCTGCGTTCATCCGCGTTTATCTGCCGACATCTGCGGTTGACAATAAAAAAATCTAATTATTATCAGAATTTGATTGCACCTCAATTTCTTCACAAACCAATTCTGCAATTTTATGCGCCGCCCCAGATTCTCCCCGAACCGATCGCAAACGATCGCCCATTTGTGCTAATTTTTCAGGATGGCTCAAATAGTCGATCGCCAATATAGCCACAGCTTCCGGTTCCAGCTTCCCAATTAACTCCGGCACAATCTCAGCTTGCGCCCAAATATTCGGCCAAGCATAAAGCTTTCCCTTCCCCAATTGCAGAATCAGCCAATTAATCGCCGTCGCAAAAACAGAACCGACTAACGGCAAATTTGCCAGCAATCCCGGCAAACCATCCCACGCTTTCATCGCATCCAACTGCTGCGTCGGAATCAATACAATCATCGGTACAGCTAACGAACCCAATTCGGCAGTATTCGCTCCCACAGTAGTTAAACACAGGCTGCATTCTGATAACAAATCGTAAGCCGGTGTCTCTGTCCATAGTTCTATTTGCAAACCATTTGCTGTCTGCAAAAACGGCGTTTCTGTTAAATGAAGTTCGGCGCTGGCATTTGCAAATAAATGCAGGCAAGGATTTTGTGCGGGGTCGGCAAAACGTGCTAGAGTTTGCACATCTAAGGTCGGAGCAACGGGAATTACAAAGCGAGTTTCAGGGCGGATGCGGTGGATGGATTGGGCGATCGACAAACACAAAGGCACGCCTAAAGCCAGTTTCGCAGCCTTGGAACCCGGTAACAATCCAACTAATTCCCGTAGGGGCGGTGCCCCCGTGCCCGCCCTGTCCAATTTATCCGTGCCCGCCCAATCTCCGGCGTCCGATTTCCGATTGCCTACTTCGGCAATCAAATCTCCGACAACTGTAAATTTATTAGCATATTTTTCGGGAACTTTATCAAAAACTTTCGGTTTCATGGCGGCAAATTTGTCAATCCAGCGATACCACCGCGCGTCCCATTCAGCATAAATAACGGTGCGATATTTGAGCCTTTTACCAATAACAACTGTAAAAAATTGGTCGCCGCCTAAAAATAAAACAACTCCTTTTTCGTGCCAATCCCAATTTGCAGCAGTTTTGCCAGATAATAGGAATGGCAAAAAATGCTCCGCTGCTTGCACTCTGTCAACTTCTGGGTAAGAACTTGCGATTTGTGCTTCTTTCCCGGTGGCGTGGGGACAGGGGGACAGAACAACAGAAATGCGGACTATGGTGCGATCGCATCCTAAATGCTGTCGCAAGGCTTGCACAACGGGACGCACCCAGGTTGCTAATTCTCCCGGGCCGTTGGAGAGGACTAAAATATCTACTGCCATGCGATTTAAAATTTTAGAGGATCAAAGGAGAATATATGACAGATTTAATTAATGCGGCCAAGACTGGTGATGTTGCGGCTGTAGAAAGTGCGATCGAACAGCGTGCAGATATCAATGCTAAAGATGACGAAGGTGCGACAGCTTTGACGGCTGCGGCTGAGGCTGGCAATAGTGCGATCGTCCAAAAATTGGTCGCTGCTGGTGCGGATGTCAACTGTCACGATAATGACGGATGGACGGCGTTAATGAGCGCCGCTGCTGCCGGACATAGGGAGATTGTACAGCTTTTGCTCTCGGCGGGAGCGGATGTGAATGCTAAAACTAATTTTGGTTTGACGGCTTTGATGAGTGCGGCTGGTAGCGGGCGCACTGAAGTTGTGGAGGTTTTAGTCGATAAAGGAGCTGATATTAAGGCTAAAGATAATAATACTTGGACTGCGTTAATTTGGGCATCTTCTGAGGGTCATAAAGATGCTGTTCAGGTGCTGAAGCTCGCGCGCGATCGCCATTAAAGACTTAACAACCGGGTTTATTCGAGAAACCCGGTTTCTGGATGCTACAGTTAATTATCGCACTCCCAGCAGCGATCGGGCAAATCCTGAATATCTTCGAGATTTCTATCCAATTAAAAATGTAAGAGCGTTAAATGCTGCTGGTAATAAATTCAACTTGAGATTTCCGCCGCCTTCAATAACAGCGATCGTGTCAAAGCTACTAATTCTCGAACTTCCATCCGTCAGGGAGACCGACAAGCCGTTGGTTTGGATAGCTAAATCTCGATTGTTGTTGATCGGAAATATCAACAATTTATCTAAAGAAGGTTGGAAATCTTTTGATGCTAGCTGAATGCTATCCTGACCTTGGGTAAAGTTCCGAATTGTAGCAAAACCAGGCCCGATATATAACGTTGTTGGAGAACTGTATCCCTTACCACCAGTACCTGGTAAAATTTCTCCGAGCCTGAATTTATCGCGGCCGCTACCGCCAGTGAGAGTATCGAATTCATTACTGCCGTCACTTTCATAATTTCGGCCGGGGATGGTAAAGCTATTAATGCTTACAACATAACCTACTTCAACTCCAATTAATTCGGTATTTCCCACCCCAGCACCGGTAATGATGTCATTCCCAGGAGATCCGATAAAAGTCGCAGAGCGGCTGGGATCGTTTTTGCCGAAATTGAAGTAGTGTTCGCGACCTGTTTTCAACGCTCCCGACTCGACAAACGGCCGAACATCGGGATTGTTTTGTAAGTATTCTGTTTCAAAAAATGAAGTCCCAAACTGACCGTCTTTGATGCCGAATTGAATGAAATGCTGGTAGCCATTTTTAAAAGTTCCATTCTGAATAAACGGCTGCAACTGTCGGTTATTTGCCAGATAAAATGCTTCGTCATACTCAGGCGATACGCGCGATCGACCTTCTTCGTAACCGTATTGGATGAAGTGGTCTAGCCCGGTCGCAAAAGGCGCGTTTGGGTTGTTGGGGGTGCGGACTAAGGCTGCAATGTCTGGGTTGCCAGCGAGGTAAGTAGCTTCGTCAAAATACCGCGATACTTTGGTTAAGCCGGCGGCTTGACCAAATTTTTCAAAATGTTCTCTCCCAGACTTGATAGTTCCTGCGTCAATAGCTGGTTTGACCCACGGATATGATGCCAGGTAGTATTTTTCGTCAAAAATGTCGTAATTCATGGTTGCTTTCTTAAAAAAAGTAAAGTGCGTTAGCGAAGCCCTCGAAGAGGATCGTACTTTTTTATAGCACATTAGCCCAAAACAAATAAAAAAGTCATCAATCATCACTATTAACTGATGACCAATGACCAATGACTAATGACTGATGACTATCCAATCAAGAAAGTACCATTACCATTAGATTGTTGGAATACCAAATTCAAACTTCCTCCTCCTTCAATCACGCCGAGCACATCTCCAAAACGCTGGATTGACAAATTGCCGCCAACCGAAGCCAGGTTGTAGCCGTCGTTTAAAGAATTTCCTTGCAGTTGAATCAAATCATCTACTGCATTGAAGTTCCGAATAGTAGCTTGACCGTTACCCGTATACAGCGGTACTGCGGCGCTATTCCCGGCTGTAGCAGGAACTCCGAGGACGAATGTATCAACTCCCGGACTACCAATCAGGACATCAAACTCGTTGGTGCCAAAGCTTTCATATTGTCGGTTTCCTCGCGGATCGATACCTACTTCCACTCCAATCAGTTCGGTATTTCCCACGCCAACACCTGTGAGAATATCGTTGCTGCGGCTACCGACAAAAGTAGCAGAGCGGCTGGGCTCGTTTTTCCCGAAATTGAAGTAGTGTTCCCGACCAGTTCTCAAATTTCCAGAGTTGACAAATGGTACGATATCAGGGTTTTTCTTTAAGTATTCGGGTTCAAAGAAAGAAGTCCCAAAACGACCTTCTTTGGCCCCGAATTGAATGAAATGCTGGTATCCTGATTTGAAAGTTGCATTGGGGCCGATAAACGATCGCAATTCTGAGTTATTTGCTAAATAAAAATCTTCGCTGTACTCAGGCGATACTGCGCTGCGGCGCTGTCCTTCTTCGTAACCGAACTGGATAAAGTGATCGAGACCAGTCGCAAAAGGCGCGCCTGGATTGACTGTGCGGACGAAAGGTCTGATGTCTGTGTTGACAGTAAGGTAAGCAGTTTCATCAAAATAGCGCGATACTTTTGTTAGACCGCCAGCTTGACCGAATTTTTGAAAGTGTTCTAGTCCTGATTTGATGACTCCTGCATCAATAGCTGGTTTGATCCAAGGATATGAGGCAAGGTAAAATTTTTCGTCGAAAACTGCGTAGTTAGCCATGTTTTCCCCCTAGGATTTTGATGAGCTTGATTGTTAATACCAATGAGCTTTTCGTTCACTCGATCGCTGACCCGGAACTTATAGAATTCAGAAGTTATAAAATAGTTTTAAGTTCCTGGCCAAATATTAACTTTTGTGAAACAGGAACGATCCTATTTGTTTATTCTACATTCATAAAATATCGTTTTTTACATCAGTTAATCTCTGTATCGCAAGTCTGATCTGTTATACAAAAGTTCTAGCTTGTTTCGGGATTTTTTTTCTCAAAGGTTTGTTGATTTTTGGGGACTTTTGTCTGACAGTTGTTTGTAAACATATTTAATCGAAAATGTCAAGTAAAGTTTTGTAAATAATATTTGGAGTGTTTGCTCAAGGAATTAAGCAAAAAATGTAACGAAAAGTTGCAATAAATTTGTCGAATTGTGTAATTAGCAGGATCGAATCGCCTAATGGCAAGCGTTTTCTGGTAAAAATGCTTATGGGGTAAAAAATTCCCGCTTAGAGAAAACAGCATCTTAAAGGAGCCTAACCGGATGTTCACTCACGTCAAGCCCACCGTTCGCCACATCGTGCCGGAAAACTTGCAAGGACGATCGCTGCTCAAGGTGGTCTATGTCGTACTCGAACCGCAGTATCAAAGCGCCCTGTCGGCGGCGGTTCGATCGATAAATAAGAAAAATCCGAATCTGGCGATCGAAATCAGCGGCTACCTGATCGAGGAACTCCGCAGCCCGGAAAACTACGAAGCTTTCAAGCGGGATGTCGCGGATGCCAACATATTTATAGCTTCTCTAATTTTTATCGAAGATTTGGCCGAAAAAGTGGTAGAGGCGGTGGCGCCGCTGCGCGACAAACTGGATGTCGCCGTCGTCTTCCCGTCGATGCCTGGGGTGATGCGCCTGAATAAAATGGGCAGTTTCTCGATGGCACAGTTGGGACAAAGCAAAAGTGCGATCGGCGAATTCATGAAAAAGCGGAAGGAAAAATCCGGTAGTTCCTTCCAAGACGGAATGCTGAAACTGCTGCAAACTTTGCCGAAAGTCCTGAAATATTTGCCTCTTGACAAAGCCCAAGATGCGCGCAACTTCATGCTGAGTTTCCAATATTGGCTGGGAGGTTCCCAAGAAAACTTGGAAAACTTCTTGCTGATGCTGTCACAGAAATATGTTTTCAAAGATTTGTCAAAGACAACTTTCCACGATCCAGTTGTTTACCTGGATATGGGAATTTGGCATCCTTTGGCACCGTCCATGTTTGAAGATGTCAAAGCATATCTGACCTGGTTTAATGCCCGCACAGATATTTCTGCGGATCTCAAAGATCCCCTCGCACCTTGCATTGGTTTAGTGTTGCAGCGCACTCACTTAGTCACAGGAGATGACGCGCACTATGTAGCAATGGTGCAGGAATTGGAGGCAATGGGCGCGCGGGTGATCCCGATTTTTGCCGGCGGTTTGGACTTCTCGAAACCTGTCGAAACTTTCTTCTTGGAAGTTGCTGCAAAAGGTGTTACGCCTCTGCCGATTGTGGATGCGGTGGTTTCTTTGACTGGTTTTGCTTTGGTGGGCGGCCCGGCGAAACAAGATCACCCAAAGGCGATCGAATGTTTGAAAAAATTAAATTGCCCTTACATGGTGGCTTTGCCGCTGGTTTTCCAAACGACAGAAGAATGGGAAGATAGCGACTTAGGCTTGCACCCGATTCAAGTTGCTTTGCAAGTGGCGATTCCTGAGTTGGATGGTGCGATCGAACCGATTATTGTGTCGGGACGCGATGGCGCAACTGGAAAGGCGATCGCGCTACAAGATCGAATTGAGACGATCGCCCAGCGTGCCATGAAGTGGGCAATGCTGCGCCGCAAACCGAAATTAGACAAGAAAGTTGCGATCACAGTTTTCAGCTTCCCTCCTGACAAAGGCAACGTCGGAACAGCCGCTTATTTAGACGTTTTTGGCTCGATTTACGAAGTCATGAAAGCCTTAAAAGGCAACGGCTACGACTTGCCAGAATTGCCTGAGTCTGCCGAAAAATTGATGCAAGAAGTCATCCACGACGCAACAGCCCAATACCAAAGCCCGGAATTGAATGTTGCTTACCGGATGTCCGTAGCTGAGTATGAAGAATTCACTCCTTACTCGGAACGTTTGGAAGAAAATTGGGGCCCACCTCCGGGAAATCTGAACAGTGACGGACAAAATTTGCTGATTTTCGGCAAACATTTTGGCAACGTGTTTATTGGAGTGCAACCTACCTTTGGATACGAAGGCGATCCGATGCGATTGTTGTTCTCTCGTTCTGCTAGTCCGCACCACGGTTTTGCTGCTTACTACACATATTTAGAGCGCATTTGGGGTGCAGATGCGGTGCTGCACTTTGGCACTCACGGTTCGCTAGAATTCATGCCTGGTAAGCAGATGGGAATGTCTGTGGATTGTTATCCTGACAGTTTGATCGGCAAGATTCCTAACCTCTATTATTACGCTGCTAATAATCCCAGTGAGGCAACAATTGCGAAGCGTCGCAGTTATGCTGAAACTATTAGCTATCTGACTCCTCCGGCTGAAAATGCTGGGTTGTACAAAGGTTTGCAGGAACTCAGCGAGTTGATTGCTTCTTATCAAACTTTGAAGGGTACTGGGCGCGGTGTGCCGATCGTGGATGCGATCGTTGAAAAATGCCGTTTGGTAAATTTGGACAAGGATATCAACCTACCTCCCGAACAAGAACGAGGGGTTGCGGTGGGTATGACTGCGGAGGAACGGGATAATTTGGTTGGCTTGGTTTACCGCAAGTTGATGGAGATTGAGTCGCGGTTGTTACCTTGTGGTTTGCACGTTGTTGGGAAGCCGCCGACTGCGGAAGAGGCGATCGCAACTCTGGTTAACATTGCCAATTTAGACCGGGAAGAAGACGGATTAGTCAGTTTGTCGCGGATTATTGCTCTAAGTTGCGATCGGAATATTGACGATATCTACACCAACAACGACAAAGGCATTTTAGCAGATGTTGAATTGCTGCAAAACATCACCTTAGCCTGTCGCGATGCGGTCAGCGCTTTAGTCAAAGAACAAACCGATGCTGAGGGTCGAGTTTCCCTAGTTTCCAAGTTGAATTTCTTCAACATGGGCAAGAAAACACCTTGGATTGAATCCTTACACGCAGCCGGTTACAAAAAAGTCGATTCAGACCTGATTAAACCGCTGTTTGAGTATCTAGAATTCTGTTTGCAGCAAGTTTGCGCCGACAACGAATTGGGCGCACTGTTGCGCGCGCTAGAGGGCGAATACATTATCCCCGGCCCGGGCGGCGATCCGATTCGCAACCCGGATGTTTTGCCGACTGGCAAGAATATGCACGCTTTGGACCCGCAGTCAATCCCCACGACGGGGGCGATTAAGTCTGCTAAGGTTGTAGTCGATCGGCTATTAGAAAGACAGCGCACCGATAACGACGGCAACTATCCCGAAACCATCGCCGTTGTGCTCTGGGGAACCGACAACATCAAGACTTACGGCGAATCCCTCGCCCAAGTAATGTGGATGGTGGGAGTGAAGCCAGTACCCGACGCTTTAGGCCGCGTCAACAAACTGGAATTGCTGTCTTTAGAAGAATTAGGACGGCCTCGAATCGACGTAGTAATTAACTGTTCCGGCGTCTTCCGCGACTTGTTCATCAACCAAATGAACCTGCTAGATAAAGCCGTGAAAATGGCAGCAGAAGCCGACGAACCATTAGAAATGAACTTCGTCCGCAAACACGCCTTGAAGCAAGCCGAAGAAATGGGAATCAACCTGCGCCAAGCAGCAACCCGCGTCTTTTCCAATGCTTCTGGTTCCTATTCATCTAACGTCAACTTGGCGGTAGAAAACAGCACTTGGGAAAGCGAAGCCGAGTTGCAGGAAATGTACCTAACCCGCAAATCCTTCGCCTTTTCTTCCGACAATCCCGGAACAATGGAACAAGACAGGCAGATTTTTGAATCATCCTTAAAAACTGCTGAAGTCACCTTCCAAAACTTAGATTCTGCGGAGATTTCCCTAACCGACGTGTCGCACTATTTCGACTCCGATCCAACTAAATTGATCGGCAGTTTGCGCGCAGATGGCAAGAAACCAACATCCTTCGTTGCTGATACCACAACAGCCAACGCGCAGGTACGGACGCTATCAGAAACCGTGCGTTTAGATTCGCGGACTAAGCTGCTGAATCCGAAGTGGTACGAAGGGATGTTGTCGCACGGATATGAAGGCGTGCGGGAGATTTCTAAGCGTCTGGTGAACACGACTGGATGGAGTGCGACTGCGGGCGCTGTGGATAATTGGGTGTATGAGGATGTGAACGGTACGTTTATCCAAGATGAGGAGATGCAGAAGCGTTT
>JAUBOH010000145.1:0-14662 GCA_036700145.1 Microcoleus occultus BM001215366 | reverse complement strand
CGGGCACTCTTGGCACCGCCCCTACAAGGGGGGGATGAAAGTCCCCCAACAATCAGGGGGATGCGAGGGGGATCTCCGGGTTCGATCGCCCAGCCAAGAAAACACGATCTAGCCGATCGAACTTACAAGCTGAGGGGTGAAAGGTATCGGGGGGGAAAACCCTATTTCCAACTAATATATGGTAATGTGCCCGCTGTGCACCCTACAGTTAGAGTGTTGCCCGAATCCCTCAAAAATTAAAAAATTTACCCTCTCAAAGGCACTAACCGCCCTTAGATTCAGTCTAGGGGCGGTTTTGCTGGGGATCGAGCCGCTAAAGCTCGATCGAATCAAAAGTTATCCTAGCTTTAGCGGCACAATTATATCAAGTCCGATCGATTACCTGTAATAAAAAATGTTTGCAGCATCGGAGTTTAGTCCTTGACGGATTCGGACTAAAGTCCTCACTACAAACCAATTTTACCATCATCGTTCGAGCGGACATGATATTACTAGATTGCGAGCAACTTCTAAGTTAACAACCCGATTCACCGGGAAATATCATTGAGTGGGATTAAAATGACAACCAGCACAAGTATTTTGACTTACTTAGGCCCTCAAGAAATTGAGGCCAATCGAGCCGCTGTCTTAGTCGGCAGTTGTGACAAAAATCAAGTTGCTGCCATCGAGGCAACCGCAGGAACAAATGCCCTGAAGGCAGAGATAAATCCCGCTACAGGCATTTGGAACATCAGTTTGGAAAAAGGATTCGAGCAAGTAGGATCGATCGCACTTCAAATAAAGGCAACTGACAAAACGGGTAAAATTATCGGCGAACAAACAGTTAACATTAAAGTCAATCCTGCTGCTAATTCCACTCAACAGTTATTCACCTTAATTACGCTGCAAGATACTCTATTTAAAGCAGGAACCGTACCTGCTAACAATCTCAACGCGCCGCAAAAAGCCCAAGTACCAGCAGGTCAAACTTATCTGGTTAGCGATTACGAATTGGAAGACGGTCACTTAAGCGTCCAACTGAATAATCCCATCGATCCGGTGGGCAAAACTGGTTTTTTTTATGAAAAACACGTACTGCTAATCAAAGGCGCAAAAATTCTGATATTCGATCGCAATGACTTGCCCGCACCGCCACCGGGAATGCAGTTATTGTGGGTGAACAAAAAGACTAAATTGAAGCTCAATCCCTCTGATTCTGCAACTTTGTCGCCGACTCAAAAAGTAGATTTGAGCCTGGGAGAAACTTTCAATATTCTCGGCTATGCTTGCGTGGAAAATCATTTTCGAGTCACTTTCGATCGCGCCGTTGGTAACTTAGGAAATTCGGGATTTGTGTACTCGCTGCACGTTCAAATTTTGCAAAACGGAAAGGGAATTTCCTATGACAGAAATGCGGTGACAATGACTGCTGTCAGAACTACTGCTTTTAAAAAGCGGCCGGTGGATGCGGCAACTATGCAACCGCAAGAAAAAATTACTTTGCCTGCGGGCATGATTTATGGAGTTAGCGGATTGTCGATCGAACAAGGGCACGTTAAAGTTTCCCTTACCGAAAATTTACCGCCCTTTGGCAATACGGGTTTTGTTTTTCCCGATTTCGTGCAATTCAGTCGCGGCGGCCAATCTTTCAATCCTGCCCCGAATTTAACTTATCAAGGCCCGACGGAAGTTTTGGTAAATCAGGCGATCGTCCTTAATGGTACATTTGACCGACAAGAAGCCGTAAAAGTTGACGTGCTCGCCGAGGATAAATTCCCGCTAACCGTCACTCTCAATCAAACTAACGGCACTTGGCAAGTGAATTTGCCTAAAGGATTTAGCGTACCCGGAGCTCGGTGGCTGCGCCTGCGAGCAACTGATAGCAAAGGCAACGTTACGGGAAGCGAAATAATTTACATTACCGTAAGTTCCGATCCGCTGACGGCTGGAAAATCTCTCAGCTTAAAGATAGTTTCTGACACTTTGTTTAAGGTAGCTCCGGTTGATTCTTCGCGGCTCAACAATCAGCAAAAAGTTGTTGTCAAAGCAGGCCAAACTTTGGCGGTTAGTAAGTACGGATTTATTGACGGACATCTCAAGGTGGTTCTGGATTCGGCAATTTTGCCGATCGGCACTTTTGGCTATTTTTACGAACCAGACGTTCAGTTGGCAAAAGGTACGAAAGTCCTGAGATTTGAGTTGGCTGACGTGCCGAATACCAACGTCAGCGCTCAACTTTTAGTAACTCAAACAACTCAGATTAAAGGCAAACCTCAAGATTCAGCTAAACTGCCTGCAAATCCGGTTGCCGACCTAATTTTAGGAAGTACCTATGCCATCACTGGCTATGCTTGCATTTTAGGTCATTTTCGCGTAACTCTCGCCGAAGCTATTCCCGGTTTTGGCAATGTCGGATTTATTTATTGGCAGCACGTTCAAATAAAAAAACAAGGCAAAGAAGTTCCCTTCGATCCTGATGCTTTGACAATGACGATGCTGCAACCAACTGTGTTTAAAAAGCGACCGATTGATGCTAATAAATTGAGCGCTACAGAAAGGACGACGCTGCCTTTAGGCCGAATTTACGGCATCGAAAGCTACGGCGTGGAAGCCGATCACCTGAAGATTTCTCTGACTGAAGAACTGCTGAATTTTGGCAATACAGGTTATGTTTTTCCGAGTTTTGTGCAGTTCAAGCGGGGTGATAAAATTTTCGATCCTGTTCCGAATAATGTGGAATTAAACGTGCCGTATTTTTCGCAGCGGGACAATCCTCGTTTTGATTGGTCTACTTGCAATGTAACTTCGATCGCGATGGTATTTTATTATTACGGCGTTCGTTCTAAGTGGGGCGGACAGTTGGAGGATGAGTTGTTGCAGTGGTGTTTCGACTATGCAGGGCGCGGTTCTCAAACCGATCACAACGTACTTTCGGCGCTGATTCAAGCCTACGGGTTCAAGACGAGTTTTAACACGAATCGGAAATGGGCTGATGTGCGATCGCAATTGCTGAACCGGCGGCCGATAGTTTTAGCGGGAGATTTTACGGCGGCCGGTCACATTATCACTTTAATTGGTTACAATTCAGAGGGTTATATCGTGCAAGATCCTTGGGGAGATGCACTCACCGGTTACAGCGATACTGAGGGAAGAAAGTTGATGTATCCCTACGACTATATCAATCAAGTTTCTGGGCCGGATGGGAATGTTTGGGCGCATTTTATCTCTCGATAATCTATTGATATCGTTTCCGGTAGCATCGGAATTATTAGTAGCCGAAATTAGGAGACGGCACTGCCGTGTCCCTACGCCATATTAATTGTAGGGACACGGCATTGCCGTCTCCTCTATATCATTCTGGCGCAGCCGGATTTGATATGAGGTGCGATCGGGATTGCGACAGTTGAAAAGTCGATGAGAAGTCGATGAGAACTCACTCAAGAACTCAAATAGCCATCTGATTTAATAAAAATACGGTAGAAAGTGCGATCGACCCGATTTGTAGATCCCCTATTCTTTGGAGGGGCAATCCCACCGTTGCCCTCGTGGGCGGTGGGGCAAGCATTTCGCTTGAAAGGTCGATCGAGGGACTATCTATCAGTACATCTTTACCGAATCTTTACAGACTTTTATGAAATCAATCGTTATGGTTGAGATCACAAACTTTCACTCTTTTTTCAACCAGGAATAGGTGACGTAATGCCAAACTTAAACGCTCAAGTTTCAGGAAGTGCGATCGCCTTTATCGATCGCCAAGTTACAGATCATCAAAGTTTAATTGCGGGAGTAACAACGGGTACGGAAGTAGTAATTGTAGATGGGGACAGAGATGCGATAGCACAAATTACCGAAATTCTAGCTCTTCGCAGCAATATAGATAGTATTCACATAGTTTCTCACGGTGCTCCGGGTAGCTTGCAACTGGGCAAAACCAGATTTTCTGAAGATAATCTGGAAAGTTATTCCCAGCAATTGCAGCAGTGGCGGAGTGCTTTAACTGCTTGTGCGGACATTCTGATTTATGGTTGCAATGTCGCATTGACATCCTTCACCTTCATCCAACGCATCGCCCAACTCACAAATACCAACGTTGCCTCCTCCAAAAACCTCACCGGAAGTGTAGCAAAAGGTGGGGATTGGGAACTCGAAGTCACAACCGGGAAAATAGCAGCACCTTTAGCATTTCGGCCCGAAGTTTTAGCAGCATACAGGCACGTCCTCTCGACCTTGAGTGAAGCTAGAAATTATACTGTACCAAATGCTGGAGACCTTGATACAGGCGATATTAATGGCGACGGTTTCCTCGACTTAGTGGTGGGAGGTACGGTCCAGCGCTTCGTCCCAAGAGATGTTTCCATATTGTTGGGTACGGGCACTACGGGCAGCTTTGGTACTCCTATCAGCTTACTTAAGCCAGCAGGTAAGGAGAATCCCTCTGGTGTTACATTTGGCGACTTTAATGGAGACAAAAAACTCGATTTAGCTGTAGCGAATCGTGGTGATACTTTCTTCCAAGGTAACGGCAAATTTGTTTCCATCCGGCTGGGGACAGGTACTGGCAGTTTTGGCGATCCTACCAACTTCGGTGAAAATATAGATCATAGTTCGATCGTAGCCGGTGACTTTAATGGAGATGGCAAGTTGGATTTAGCTACAACTCCTTATCTCGATAACTTCATTTCAATATTTTTGGGAGATGGTGCTGGTAGCTTTGGCACTGCCGTTAAGATTAATACACAAACACCCAAGTTTACTCTTGACAAAGCCGACTTTAACGGCGATGGCAAACTTGATTTAGTCACGTCGAATCGTTCAGAGACTGATAACATCTCCGTTTTCTTAGGAGATGGTAAGGGCAACTTTAACTCCCCGGTTAACCTTACTGCCCCCGGTACTGAGTTTCGCACTGTCGTCACAGGCGACTTTAATGGCGACGGCAAACTCGATATTGCCAGCAATAACATGTTCGATCGATCTGTCTCAGTCTTCTTGGGAGATGGTACGGGTAATTTTGATACTGCTAACAACTTTAGTATCAAACGTTATCTATTTGGAGGTGGTCCCGAATCTGTGGTTGCAGGGGATTTTAGTGGCGATGGCAAACTCGATTTAGCTATGCCTAGCTACGAGAAGCAAGAACTTGTCGTCTTGCCAGGAGATGGTACGGGTAAATTTGGTACTTTCAGCGTCTTTACGCTCCCGAATGCCCAGAACATTGATAGTAGATATGCTTTTTCGGCTGTGGGAGATTTTAATGTTGACGGCAAGTTGGATATAGTTACGGCTGTCAGTCAAACTGTCTCGGTTCTGCTGAGTACATCCAATACAGTTAATTTCGGTGCGGCAACTTACAGTGGCGTGGAAGGAACAACAGACACAGTAGTTAATATTCCCGTCAAGATCACCGGCGGTACTCCCTTAAACGATGTAGTTGTGCCAATTGTCCTGGACTCTAGCAGCAGTGCCACCCAAAATTTAGACTACATCTTTTCCCCTACTTCGATTACATTCCCCGCAGGTTCAACAGGTGATGCACTCACCAAAAATATTGCAGTTACTATCAAGGCTGACAGTATCTCTGAAGACCCCGAAACCGTAATTTTCAACCTTGGTACAATTACCAGTGGCATTGCCGGATTTACGAAAAAAACAACTCTAACTATTTCCGATCAGGTTTCTGTTGCTTATGCCATTGCCACGAATGCTGTCACTCTTGATGAAGGGAATAGTGGCAAAAATCCTATAACTTTCACTGTGACTCGCAGGAACGTCACTAACGGGGCAAGTAGCGTCAAATATGCGATCGCAGGAACTGCTACCAACGGCAGCGATTATAACAATATCGGTGGTACTTCTGGGGCAACAACCGCTACTGGCACGATTAATTTTGCGACTGGTGAAACATCAAAAACTATCACTCTGGATGTGTTGGGCGACACCACGGTTGAACCCGATGAAACTATTACCGTCACCCTATCCGAACCCACAGGCATCGCAGCGGTAAAACCAATAATTACCACTGATATTGCTACCACAACTATTCTTAACTACACTGCACCGACACCAGTAGCGCCAACGCCGACGCCTGCACCGACACCAGTAGCGCCAACGCCGACGCCTGCGCCGACACCAGTAGCGCCAACGCCGACGCCTGCGCCGACACCAGTAGCGCCGACACCGACGCCTGCGCCGACACCGACACCAACACCAGTCGCGCCCACACCGACGCCGACACCATCGGAAACTCCGACACCAGTCGCGCCAACGCCGACACCTGCGCCGACACCAGTTACGCCGACACCGACGCCTGCGCCGACACCGACGCCTGCGCCGACACCGACACCAACACCAGTCGCGCCGACACGGACACCGACGCCATCGGAAACTCCAACACCAGTCGCGCCGACACCGACGCCTGCGCCGACACCAACACCAGTCGCGCCGACACCAACACCGACACCATCGGAAACTCCGACACCAACTTCAACTGAAAGTGATTGCTGCAATGCTATTAAGTATCCAAATTTGGATTTACCGAATGAAGCTGAAAATATTATCACCAGCAATGGTAGCGGTAAAATCCAGTTTGGTACTTCAGACAATGACGCTTTTTATAGCAGTTCAAATCTGAACATATTCGATGGGGGTTTCGGTAATGACAACTTATATGGAGGCGAAAACAACGATACTTTGTACGGCAATAAACAAAATGATTTTATTGACGGCGATGAAGGAAATGATATCCTGTCTGGTGGCAAAAATAATGACATCATTGTGGGCGGTGAAGGTGAAGATCTCATTTTCGGCGATCGGGGCAATGATTCAATTAATGGCAAGGAAGATAACGACTCACTTTTTGGTAATGAAGGTGCTGATTTTATCGACGGTGGAAAAGGCAATGATATCGGCTATGGGGGCGAGGGAAATGATATTATCTTTGGTAGCCAAGGTGAGGATACTCTTTACGGTAACTTCGGAGATGATAGTATCTGCGGAGGTGCTGGCAATGATTTCTTAAGCGGAAATCAGAATAACGATTTGCTAGACGGATGTCTTGGGAATGACACTATTCATGGTGGCAATGGTAACGATACATTGCTGGGAAGTAGCGGTGATGATGTTTTGTTTGCGGGCCGCGGTGATGACAGTTTGAATGGCGGTGATGGCACAGACTTGCTGTTCGGAGGTAACGGTGATGATTGGCTGACTGGCGGTTTGGGAAGTGATATTTTGTCGGGAGGTACTGGCAACGATAAATTCTTGCTATCTACCAATTCTGGCATCGATACTATCTTAGATTTTGACAATGGCAAAGATTTGCTAATACTCACGAACAATCTCACTTTCTCGCAACTCTCAATTACTCAAGAAAACAGTGCAACTTTCATCCGTTTGTCAGCAAATGGTCAAATTTTAGCTTCTCTGAATGGAGTGTCTGCTAGCCAGATTAATGCCACAAATTTCAACTTAGCTTAGAGCATTATTTTATACCAGAAGTCAGGAGTTAAAAGTAAAATGCTTGAATATGAAAGGTTTCAGCAATCATTAATTTCCTAACTTCCTGGCTGTTGCTATATATTAAAACCTCGAATTATTCAATAATAATTCGGGGTTTTAGGCGTGAGGTAAAATCCGTTGCTAACGTTTAATTTCAGCTAATCTTGCTCTTAATTTTGCGTTTCGCCGCGCCCATACCGAGAATCGCAAATCCTGCCAAAGTGCCCAACACCGTAGAAGGTTCCGGTACTGCTTCAGCAGATGCTGTTTGAAAAGAGCCTTTAATGGCGATCGCATCATTAGCGCATTCCGCAAACAAGTTAGCAATATAGGTTCCAGAAGGCATGGCAGATTTATCGAAGCTGAATCCGATTGTTTGAGAACCTCTAGCATTAAACTGTGCAAAATTAAGACCCATAGCGCTCAAAGCTGCTGGTGTGAGAGAATTAATTTCTGCGACTTTTGTACCCGTAGCAATTGAGTTGAGAACCGTCCAGTTACCTGTTTGTTCAAAGTAGGGGTCGGTGGCAGCTAAATCTCCCATTGACGGCGTGCCACCAGCCGATCGCACGCGATCGTTGTATTGAGTTAAATTGGTAAATCCAGAATTAATTTCGGTGACGTTTTTGGCGCTGACATTGCTGTAAACGCCTGTTGTGGCGGCGCTAGAGTCATTTCCGGCTGCAAAGCGAACGGCAAACAAGCTGCGGTTTGCGTTAGCTGTATTGAAGTTTTGACCGGAAAAATTGAAGAATAAATCGCCGTAGTTGATGTTGCCTCTTTGAGCGAGTGGGTCAGCATATCCTGCTAAAGTTAGATTCGAGTTAATTGCGATGAAAGCTCGATCGGATGTTTCTGTGACGGCGATGCCGTAAAATTCAAATTCGCCGCCGCCGATTTGGGGCCCTGTCACGCCGTCGCTGAAGGAATCGATCGCATAATTCCAGCCGTTAGATAGCGTTGCTGCTGTAGCTTTTTGTGGCTGTAGTGCGATAACTACACAGAAAACAGCCGCTGAGTAAGTCCAGCGGATGCTGTTTTTAGCAATGGAATTCATAAATGCACCGTTGGTAATGAATGTTAAAGTATTAAGTTTGGTCGATCGCATATTCTTGATTTTTAGTAAATCACAGATTCCGGCAGAATTTATTAAAGTTTTGGTAAAGATTTCGTCAGGCGATCGGATAATATCAACTAGACTTGTTAAAAAAAACCAACCAATGCCAGTCATCTCCACCCCAGTTCAATAATTATCATTACGTTTGTAGTCAGGACTTCAGTCTTCAAAGTCCTAAAATATAGCAGAAGCAAGAAGATTGCTCGCAGCATTCCAGTAGGGACGCCCCACTCCCGCCGTTTCCGGCGCGGGGAGTAGGGACACCGCACAGTCCCGTGTCCTTAGTTTTAATAATTGGTATCAGATTGAGGATTGTAGCAAGACTTTTTTTAAAGTGGTATTACTGTAAGCGATCGACCGCACAGGCTCAATCGTCGATCGTCAAAACAGCGAATCAGCACTTTTTCTGGAAGTGCCGTACAAAGCGAGAATTGGAGAATCAAAAAAATTTAGACGGCGTGGAGCGATCGCACGTTTTTAGAACACTCAACAAACTTCCTGGAATACATCCGCTACAGGCATCGCGGGTTCATTGTAACTCGGGCGGTAGTTTCTGCACTCTGATGCGGTGCATAAATTAATCAAATTTTTAAATGCTGTTAACCTATGGCCGACAGTTCGTTGACTATCTTGACTCTTCCCTTGAGCACAGAGCGCAGCAGGCGGTTAAGCGAATGTCTGTCTTGCTCGTCGAGAGAGTCGTCCAAAACAGCGGCCATCAAACCGTAGCGATCGGCTAAAGTCAAACTGCCCGTATCGGTAACAGAGGCAAGTATTTCGGAGATAGCGCCGGGGATAAGTTGAACTAAAAACATGAGATGTTCCCTGAATTCGATACTTGTATCATCTCTCGTTTTCCAAAGATCGAGAGTGACGCTGGCATAGCAGAGAACGTGATGTTTTAAGCCAAATCATGTGACAGCGACCGCTCTAATTATGTGACGAGCTGCGTTTTAAGTCTGCGATCGCACTCACAATATTCATCTTATAGCATCCGGAAGTTCGGCAACGAATTATGTGCGGGATGTAACGGATGTAACGGATGGAAGTCAGTTGTCATTAGTCAGCAGTCAGTAGTCATTAGTCAGTAGTCATTAGTTGACAGTTGACAGTTGACAGTTGACAGTTGACAGTTAACAGTTAGCAGTTAACAGTTAACTGTCACCATGCCCCATGCCCCATGCCCCATGCCCCATGCCCCATGCCCCATGACCGATGTATAAAACGCATCGGTTTTATGCGAAAAATTCATAAAACTCAATATTTTGTAAAAATAGCTACGAATATTTACTGTGGTGCGCTTTACATTAGTTCATAACAAAGGTGCATCGAAACGCAGCGATCGACCGAACGATCGGTAGCAACTACAACCAAAATAGTTTCGCGACTTTCTCGGGGTACCCAGCACAGCTCTACTTTACAGATAACGAACGATGCTTAAAAGAAATTCGATCGAGTAACTAAATATACAGTTTTAAATCCATACACTCACTAAGGTTATCAGGAAACACACACTTTATGCTCCAAGTCAATACCTCCCCGGAACAAGCCAGCAGCGAGGGTAAACCAATGACCCAAACAGTAGAACCCAAAACCAGCCAGAACAAATTTGAAAAACTCAAAGCCGAAAAAGATGGCTTAGCATTAAAATCTGAACTCGACCACTTCGCAGAAATCGGCTGGGAAGCAATGGACGAAACCGATCGCGAGCACCGCCTCAAATGGCTCGGCATCTTCTTTCGGCCAGTAACTCCCGGCAAATTCATGATGCGGCTGCGCTTGCCCAACGGCATCATTACCAGCAATCAAACGAGAACGCTAGCAGAAATTGTACAGCGTTACGGCTCCGACGGCAGCGCCGACATCACCACCAGACAAAACCTGCAACTGCGCGGAATTCGCATCGAAGACGTGCCCGACATCTTCCGCCGCCTCAAAGAAGCGGGCATGACCAGCATCCAGTCTGGCATGGACAACGTGCGGAACATCACGGGTTCCCCAGTCGCCGGGCTCGACGCCGACGAACTGATAGATACGCGGGAACTGGCAAACCAAGTCCAAGACATGATTACGCACAGCGGCGAAGGCAACCCCGCTTTTTCAAATTTGCCGAGAAAGTTTAATATTGCGATCGCCGGCTGCCGCGACAACTCAGTCCACGCAGAAATCAACGACATCGCCTTCGTACCCGCCTACTCTGACGGCAACATCGGCTTTAACGTTTTAGTCGGCGGCTTCTTCTCAGCCAAACGCTGCGAGGCGGCAATTCCCCTGAACGCTTGGGCAAGTCCCAGCGACGTTGTAGATTTGTGCGAAGCTATTTTAACTGTGTATCGCGATCGAGGCCCGAGAGCAAACCGCCAAAAATCGCGCCTGATGTGGCTGATTGACGAACTCGGCATCGAACAATTCCGAGCCGCAGTCGAACAAGAATTAGGCCGCACTTTGCCGAACGCCGCGCTCAAAGATGAAATCACCTGGGACAAACGCGACCACATCGGCATCTACGCCCAAAAACAATCAGGGCTAAAGTATGTAGGGCTGCACGTTCCCGTCGGACGGCTGCAAGCATCGGATTTGTTCGATTTGGCCAGAATCGCCGAGGTTTACGGCAGCAGCGAACTCAGGCTCACTGTCGAAGAAAACGTAATTATTCCCAACGTTCCCGAATCGCGAATTGAATCGCTACTCAAAGAACCGCTGTTGCAGCGTTTCTCGATCGACCCCGCACCCCTGATGCGAGCCTTGGTTTCCTGCACCGGCTCGAAGTTTTGCAACTTCGCCCTCATCGAAACCAAAAGCCGCTCCGTAGCAATGATTGAGGAACTCGAAGCCGAACTCTCAGTAGCCAAACCGATCAGAATTCACTGGACGGGTTGCCCGAATTCCTGCGGTCAACCCCAAGTAGCAGACATCGGTTTGATGGGGACAAAAGTTCGCAAGAACGGCAAAACCCTCGAAGGTGTAGACATCTACATGGGAGGTACAGTTGGCAAAGACGCTCATTTGGGTACTTGCGTCCAAAAAGGCATCCCTTGCGAAGACCTCAAACCAGTGCTCCATCAATTGTTAGTCGATCGGTTTGGGGCCGTTCCCAAACAGGTTGCAGGGGAGGTAGCTTCGCTGAACCGGCAACTGCAATTGACGGTTGACGAGGGTTCCACAGCAGTCCCGGCAGCGAAGCCTCAGACATCTACTGTCATTTTCGCTCGATCGGGCAAACAAGTTGCTTGCAGCGAAGATGAGTTCATTCTCGACGTTGCCGAACGGGCTGGAGTCGAACTCGACAGCAATTGTCGATCGGGAAGCTGCGGCACTTGCAAGCAGCAACTCCTAGAAGGTAATGTTGCCTACGACGGCGAACTCGACGCGCTCAGCGACATAGAATCAGGGTTTATCTTAGCTTGCAGCGCCCGGGCGATCGGCAAAGTGTCGATCGACGCCTAATCTCACAATGTGAGATGGTGACGGCCAAGCAGAATCATATAATTGCAAAGGTCGCGCCGCCATCTCACATCTCAAATCTCACTTTCCGGTCTCAAAGTACACCAAAAATTCAAGACAGACAAATGAGCAACCTTTCTAGAAGAAAATTCATCATCACCGCCGGAGCAACAGCAGCCGGTACCCTCCTAGCCCACGGTTGCAGTTCCGGCTCCACCACCTCTAGCGCAGGTTCCAGTCCCGCAGCCGGCGGCGCATCGCCCAGCGCCGCCCCCGCCGTCAACATCAACCCCGCCGACGCCCCCGAAGTTACCGCAGCCAAACTCGGATTCATCGCCCTCACCGACTCAGCACCCTTAATCATCGCCCAAGAAAAAGGTTACTTCGCCAAGTACGGAATGAAAGACGTACAAGTTACCAAACAAGCATCTTGGCCAGTTACTCGCGACAACTTAGAACTCGGTTCCGACAAAGGCGGCATTGACGGAGCCCACATCTTATCCCCCATGCCTTACCAAATGACATTAGGCACAATTACCAAAGGCAACCAGCCTGTGCCGATGAACATTGTGGCGCGGTTAAATACTAACGGTCAGGCAATTTCCCTCAGCAAAAAATACCTAGATTTAAAAGTAGGTACTGACAGCAAACCTCTCAAAGCAGCCCTCGCCAATCAAAAAATTGCTGTCACCTTTCCCGGCGGCACCCACGATTTGTGGATGCGCTATTGGTTAGCAGCCGGCGGGATCGATCCGAATACAGAAGTTTCCGTTATTCCCGTACCGCCGCCCCAAATGGTAGCTAATATGAAATCCGGCAGCATGGAAGCCTTTTGCGTAGGTGAACCTTGGAATGCCCAGCTAGTTACTCAAAAGGTAGGATACACCGCCTTAGTAACCGGAGAACTTTGGAAAGACCATCCAGAAAAAGCCTTAACTTTAAGAGGAGATTGGGTTGAGAAAAATCCCAAAGCTGCTAAAGCAATTACAATGGCCGTACTGGAAGCCCAGCAGTGGTGCGACAAACCAGAAAATAAAGATGAGATGTGCCAAATCATCTCTCAAGATAAGTGGTTGAAAGTGCCACTTGCAGATATTATCGGTCGCATGAAAGGACAAATTGACTACGGTACCGGCCGCATTGAAGCTGCCAGCCCAGTGGCGATGAAATTCTGGGCTGACAATGCTTCTTATCCCTACAAGAGTCACGATGCTTGGTTCATCAGTGAAAATATTCGCTGGGGTTATATGCCGGCAACTACCGACATCAAAGCAACGATTGACAAAGTTAACCGCGAAGATATCTGGAAAGCAGCAGCGACAGCACTTGGCGTTCCCGCCGCCCAAATTCCGGCTACCAGTTCTCGCGGTGTCGAAACTTTCTTTGACGGCGTGAAGTTTGACCCAGAAAAACCAGAAGAATATCTCAAAGGTCTGACAATCAAGAAAGCATAATTAGCGAACAGTTGACTGTTGACTGCGGACAGTTGACAGTTGACAGTTGACAAACGCCTAAAATTGATGGTGTTGGGCGGAGTGAAGCGGAGGGTTCGTTCCACGGGCAAAACCTCCTGAACTCTGTTCAAAGTATCTACAAATAATCGATTATTCACAATACTGCAAAAACAAAAATGGCAACAAACTTAGCTGTTTCTAAAAGCAAAAATCCAGTAAATTTCGTCCTGGATATGGTTCAAAAAAACCGCAGAAAAATCATCCGCCCGCTAGTGGCGATCACAGTTCTGCTGGTAGTTTGGCAAATCCTCTGCCACAGTCCAGAGTCCACCTTGCCCGGCCCGATCAAAGCCGTCCAAGAAAGCTGGGAGTTGATTATCAATCCGTTCTTTGACAGAGGCGGCACCGACAAAGGCTTATTTTGGCAACTTGCGGCCAGCTTGCAGCGTGTGGCGATCGGCTTTACTTTAGCAGCAGTTCTTGGGATTGGTTTAGGAATATTAATTGGTACAAACTCTTTAATGTTCGATGCTTTAGACCCGCTGTTTCAAGTATTCAGAACTATCCCGCCATTGGCTTGGCTACCGATCGCCCTGGCAGTATTTCAACAGTTCAATCCCTTTGAAGGGCTGGGGATGAAAGCTAACGAAGTTTCAGCACTTTTCGTAATCTTGATTACAGCAATTTGGCCGATTCTAATTAACACGACAGTAGGCGTTCAACAAATACCCCAAGATTACAGAAACGTCGCCCGCGTGTTGCGCCTCCCCAACCAAAAATACTTCTGGAAAATCCTGCTTCCTTCTTCAGTTCCTTACATCTTCACAGGCTTGAGAATTGGTATCGGTTTGTCTTGGTTGGCGATCGTAGCTGCAGAAATGTTGGTCGGTGGCGTTGGCATCGGCTTCTTCATCTGGGATTCTTACAACAGTTCTCGACTCAGCGCGGTGATTTTGGCAGTGGTTTATGTAGGAATTGTCGGTTTGATTCTGGACAGAATAGTTGGTTTCATCGCTTCCAAAGTGGTTCCTGAAGAACAGAAATAAAAATTGGGAATGGGGCAGAAAAGCATCGGGCATTAGTGTCAACAACAAGGTCAAACGTAGTATCGGTCTTCTGTCAGAGTCACAATTCTCTCGATCCCCCCTAGCCCCCCTTAAAAAGGGGGGAA
>JAUBOH010000144.1:0-14689 GCA_036700145.1 Microcoleus occultus BM001215366 | reverse complement strand
GTGACAAGCGAGGACACTCAAGATGCCGTGTCCCTACCGCGATCAATTGTAGGGAAACGGCATTGCCGTGTCCTGATTTCGGGTAAGATCAAATCCTCTCTTCATCGGAATAGTAAATTCCAGTAAAAAGTGAACAGTGAACAGTGAACAGTGAACAGTCAACATCATGAGGAGTGCAACCGGAATTGATATTACTCAGCTATGCTGGCAGTGTCTTACTGGTCGGGATTTCACGCCAACTAGGATAATTCGTCACGCAGTTGATACGCCTACTTGTTCCACATAATTTAAGTTTCACATAGAATGCTGGCAGCCTAAAGACGGCAACGCAGGTTTCATCCCCGGCTTAAAAGACCGGGGTTTTCACACTACGCGCTGTAGAAGCCATATTGCTTTAAGCGCACAGAAAGATTTCAGAGCCAACTCTGCTTGCATTCAATGCTTGAAGTTAAATCAACCAGTTCAAGCAAGAATTCAAAGCAAGTCGTAAAGGCCTAGGATACTTCTTCTTCTCGATCGATTTGGCGCAGGTGAATGTGCTTGCGTCCCAGAGAGATTTCAAATTCATCTCCCGGCTGGAGTTCCATTTGTTTGGTGTAGGCGGCTCCAATCAGTAAGTTGCCGTTAGATTGAACGCTAATCCGATAGCTGGCCGAGCGTCCGCCGCGTCCGTTGCCGTTTTGCTTCCCGTCTAGCTGAATGCCTTCTGCATCAATCAGCGCATTCAGGAATTTCATCATGTTAACCCGTTCTACGCCGTTTTTGGTAACGGTGTAGTAGCCACAGGCTCTAGCTTTTTCTTCCTTGGTAAGGTTCTCTAGGTCTTTGACCTTTTTGATCAGACCTTCGCCTTCAAGGGGTTCGATATTTTTCTTTTTAGCCATTTACTGAGTCCTGAAATATTCAACTGGTGTACGGATTTTTTCTCGGTTGGTTTTTGGTTTGACCAAGAAACTTTAGCTTTATAGCTGGTCGTAAAACTATATTACACCGATCGGCTCAATTGTTAACCACTATTGTCTAAATATTTTTAACAGCGTGGAGTCTTTCTTCAGAAGTAGATGCCGGGTTTGTGCGAGCAATCTCTAAACTCGGTAGCATAAGCTATCAGCTATCAGCTAGCTGAATATTTGCCCCCGATCTTAAAATCCCATGAAGTTAACCACACGCGGACACTACAGTGTCAAAGCACTACTGGATCTAAGTTTGCAACCTCGGTTCGGCCCGACATCGGTGAAATCGATAGCTTCGCGACAGGAGTTACCGGCTCCGTATCTCGAAAAATTGCTGATTGAAATGCGACGAGCCGGTTTAGTCCAATCAGTTCGGGGCTCCCAAGGAGGATATCAATTAGCCCGCGGGCCTGCTCAAATCTCTTTAGGACAAATCTTAGAGGCTGTAGGCGAAACTATTGAACCTTTACCTCGACATTCTCCCGACGCTTCCCAACCAGAGGACTGGGTAACATTCAGTTTGTGGAACCGATTGCACAAAAAACTTGCTGAAGCGCTGTACAGTATTTCCCTCGAAGACTTATACTATGATGTCCGCAGTTGGCAAGCGGCTCTAGGGGAAGAAACTAGCTTTATCATTTAACTGGTAAGTTCATTTATTCGATCGCTCTTCTAGCAAACATGGACGAAACACTTGTTACCTACTCCGGCGGCACACGCTGCGGTGCTGTCCGCTTCCTTGTCGCCGTTGATAAACACGAAGCACGGAATTGCAACTGCTCTATCTGTAAAAAGAAGGGATTTTTGCACCTAATTGTGCCGCCGGAACGTTTTACTTTACTGTCGGGCGAAGATGTTTTGACAACCTATACGTTTAATACAGGCACTGCTAAACATACTTTCTGCCGGATTTGTGGCATTCACTCGTTCTATCGCCCCCGATCGCATCCCGATCAATTCGATGTCAACGTTCGCTGTCTTGACGAATATGCCATTTCCAAATTTCAGATTCTACCCTTTGATGGTGTTAATTGGGAGCAGAACGTACACTTGCTGGACGCCGAAAGTAATCTCAGCAGTTAAAATCGCATCTCAAAAATCAAAGCCCGATCGGGTAGCAGCAGTTAAAACCTCTGCTACCCGATCGATCGCGATTGCTCGGACGGACTATCAAGTTTGACACCATATATAATGATGCCGGATGAATTTGCTGTTTTGATTTTAGCTGCGATATTGGATTATTCGATCGGCGATCCTTGGGGTTGGCCGCATCCCGTGCAGGCGATGGGTTGGGCGATCGACCGCTATACTCGACTTGTCTTTAATATATGGAATAATCCCTCCAGCAAAATCCTTCCCGCAGGCGATCATCCAGGAGGCGATCGGCACAAGCTGCTGCTACGATGTGCTGGTACAATACTAGCGATCGGGCTGATTCTAGGCAGTTATGCTGTCAGTTGGTCGATCGTCCTTGCTGCTAGTTGGGTGCATCCTGTTTTCGGTATTGCCCTACAGACCATTTTGCTGGCTAGCTGTTTTGCAGGTCGCAGTTTGAGGGCGGCCGCCGAAGACGTGCTAGCACCTTTAAATATTGGAGATTTAGTCAAGGCGCGAGAACGGTTGAGTCTTTACGTCGGCCGGGATACCGAAAACTTATCGGAGTCAGAAATTCTGCGAGCATTGTTAGAAACTGTAACAGAGAATGCAGTCGATGGCGTCACAGCACCGCTATTTTATGCTTTAGTTGGGTTCGCTCTGCCGTGTCTATTATTAAGTGTTACCGATCGACCGATCGACCTTAACTCGATGCGGGCGAGTGCGATCGTCCCCTTGGCGATCGCTTACAAAGCAGCCAGCACATTAGATTCAACCGTCGGCTACAAAGAAGCGCCGTACACAGATTTAGGATGGTTTAGCGCCAAACTCGAAGACGTGCTGACGTGGATTCCTTGCCGGCTAACAGTGATTACTTTAGCCGTTATATCGGGCAAACCGATGTACATTTGGCAGATTTGTCAGAGAGATGCTGTTAAAGATGCCAGTCCCAATTCCGGTTGGAGCGAGTGCGTCTACGCCGCCATCTTGGGAGTGCAACTAGGAGGTACAAATTCCTATCGGGGAGTTACCCTTCACAAACCGCTCTTAGGCGAGCCGATTCACCCGATCGCAGCCCAAGTAATTAGCCAAGCATTGCAATTAACAAGGGTTTGCTTTCTGATTTGGTTGGGACTATCATTGCTTGTCTATACTTTATTATGTTCGAGCCGCTAACTGCTGACCTCATCGGCGGATAGATACGTACCTGCCACCAGATTCTGCCCGATGCTACCAAAGCAAAAAAGTTTTGACGCTACTAATAAAACCCCAGATTCGTCTGTCAAATAAATCTAAAATCTAAAATCTAAAATCTACAATTGTCCGATCGACCAACAGCAACAATTAGATCCCAGCAACCAATGACTAAAATTATCGAAATTTTATCCCCGGATGAAGTGAGGCGCACTCTCACCCGCGTCGCTTCCGAGATTGTGGAAAAATCAGGGGTTCCCTCGGAGTTAGCGCTGTTGGGAATTCATACTAGAGGAGTGCCCTTAGCTCAAATGTTGGCAGCTCAAATTGAAGTCCTCGAACAAGTCAAAGTATGCGTGGGCGCTTTGGATATTACGTTTTACCGAGATGATTTGGATCGAGTTGCCATGCGGACACCGGCTAAAACCGAAATTCCTTTCGATTTGACGGGCAAAACTGTGGTGTTGGTAGATGACGTTATATATAAAGGCAGAACGATTCGAGCGGCTTTGAATGCGGTAAACGATTACGGGCGGCCGGAGAAAATTTGGTTGGCGGTATTAGTCGATCGCGGCCACCGAGAAGTACCGATTCAGCCGGATTTTACGGGTAAAAAGTTGCCCACTGCAAAGGAAGAACAAGTGAAGGTTTACGTTCAAGAGTACGACGGACGCGATGGAGTGGAATTGATTAAGGGTTGATCGGGTTTGAGCGATCGAGCCCGAGTCATATCAAATCCGGTGGCAGAGGAATTAATATTACCCGAAATCAGGACACGGCAGAAATCAGGACACGGCTTGGCCTTAGTCCCTACAATAAATCACGGCGCAAGAAACGGCACTGCCGTGTCCTCGCTTATCTGATTTCTCGTTCCTAGCCGCCAAAATTTTGTAGAAACCCGGTTTCTAGCTGATGCAGCGTCATGATAGATTGAAAATCGGCAGTGCAGGAGTTGAACCTGCCTGGGGCGAATTATGAGTTCGCTGCCTAAACCGCTCGGCCAACTGCCGTTAAATCGATTTGATTTCGACCTAACTCAGAACTGATTATAACATAATTTCCCAGTCCGTGCTAGAACTAGAGAACAAAAATCAAAATCTTTAGATCTGTTGAGTCCCGATCGCCCTTCGAGCGCCGCTGTGCCCGAGTCGATCGACCGGAATTAACAGTTTCTACGACTCGGCATAAACTTATAGGCAATGGCAGTGAATTCGACGGTAGTGCTGACTCTAATTCTGCTCGCTCTGATGTTTGGAGCTGGTGTGACGAGTTCTGTTTGGGGATTTACTATAGGTCGCGAAGCCTTGAAAGGAACGACTCAACCCGATGTTCGCCCCAGCAACAACGCAGGGAGCGGCAAGCAGGGAAATCCGGCTAGCAAAGACCAAGTGAGCATTTTGAAAGAAAAAGACATTCTCAAAACCGTCAAAGCGCGGGTAGAAGGTCGCGATCCCGAAAAAACAACGGCCGGGGCAAATACTAAAGCAGACAAGGCAAGCTCTAAACCAGCCACAGCCAAAAAAACGGGAGCCCTCCAGGCCAGCGCCAAGTTTCCCCTCAACAGTCGCGACGGGGGAATAACCCTGGAAGTGAGCGCGGCCAGTCAGCGCAGCAACTCGATGCTGCTAGACGTGAGCATGAAAAACGAAGGCTCGCAAGCTGTGAGGTTTCTCTACAGTTTCTTGAACGTCACCGACGATCGCGGCCGGGCCCTTTCGGCGACTGCGGAGGATTTGCCGGCGGAACTGCCCCCCAACGGGCAGGTATATTACGGTACGGTGAGTATTCCTACAGCTTTGCTGGAAAATGCTAAAGAAGTTTCGCTGACTCTGACAGATTATCCCGGTCAAAAGCTACAGTTGCAAATATCTGGCATTCCAGTAGCGAAGTAAGATAATCGGGAGACAAAATCTCCAGACGGATGCTTAAGTTCGATCGAGAAAGTTGTTCAGCGTGAGCATTGTGTCACTTTTAGGGGCGAGAGTGCAGGAGATATCTGATTTACCCGCGATGACTTGGACAGAGGTGCTGTCGCGGTTGCTGTCAGTGCTGCTGCTGATTGCGATCAATGCTTTTTTTGTGGCGGCTGAGTTTTCGATGGTGACGGTGCGCCGATCGCGGATTAATCAGTTAGTAGAAGCTGGCGATGCTCCGGCTCTAACTGTTCAATCTTTGCTGCAAAGTATCGATCGATTGCTCTCAACAATGCAGTTGGGCATCACTGTTTCTAGTTTAGCTCTCGGCTGGATTGGGGAAGATACGATCGCCGTGCTAGTCCGAATGTCGATCGGCTATTTGCCGCTGCCAATTTACATCCAGTCTGCGATCGCCCATTCTTTGGGCATATCAATAGTCACTTTTTTCCTGCTAGCTTACCTACAAATCGTACTCGGCGAACTCTTTCCCAAATCTGTAGCGTTACTGTATTCCGAACAGCTAGCCAGAAGTTTAGGGCCTCCGAGTTTATTGATCGCCCGTTTGTTCAATCCCTTTGTGTCGTTTCTCAATCAATCCACTCGATCGCTCTTGCGACTTGCCGGCATCGAATACGATCTAAGGCACCGGCCGGTTACTCCCGAAGAACTGCAATTAATTATAGCTACTTCCAGCGAATCAAGCGGCTTGCAAGCCGATGAGCGAGAATTGCTCAACAACGTGTTTGAATTTGGCGAAGTTTGGGTAGAAGAAGTGATGGTGCCCAGGCCCAGCATTGTCGCGCTTCCGAAGACGGCCACTTTTCAAAATTTGCTCGACGAAATGGCGATTTCCAACCATTCCCGCTATCCAGTCACCGGAGATTCTTTAGACGACATTATCGGCATTATTGGCTTCAAACAACTTGCGAAACCTTTGGCGGAAGGTTTGCTATCTCCCGACACGGAAATTGTAACTTGGATGCGTTCGGTGAGGTTTGTGCCCGAGATGATGCTGCTGGGGGAATTACTGCCTTTGATGCAGAGTTCGTCCGAAGAAATTGCGATCGTAGTCGATGAATTTGGCGGCATTTCCGGGTTAGTGACGCTGAGGGATTTGATCGCCGAAATTATCGGCCGCACTTACCAGTCGCCCGACAGTAAAGAAATTGCTGTGCAAGTATTGGACGATCGCACTTTTTTGGTACAAGCTCAGTTAAATGTAGATGATGTGAATCAAATTTTGAATTTGGATTTGCAGGTGACAGACGAATATCAGACAATCGGAGGTTTTGTGAGCTATCAGTTGCAAAGAATGCCGGCTGTGGGGGAAGTTTGGCGCTGCGAAACTGCGGAACTTACCGTGGTTTCTGCGTGCGGGCCGCGGTTGGATCAGATTCAAATTCAGTTGTTGTCTGGCGCGGTGGGCGATCGAGCTTTAGGTGAAGTTGTAGCGGCTGAGGAAGTTTTGGGAAAAGGGCGCAAGAATAGCGGGTTGAGAGGTGTGGCGAAATTTTCTAGTTAAGCATATTTTAGCTAACGCCTAGATAATCTACTCGCTCGAAGTCGCTGCGTACTAAATCATCTAACGTCGGGCCCTGTCGGGGCGTAAATTAACGCGATCGCCAACCTTCACATTTCCGTAATGTACCAAGGGAATATAGATATCTTGCTCCCGCATAAAAGCGAAAGTAAAGTTGAAGGCCCTGACTTTGTAGAAGCTTATATGATTCGTGCTCGTATTCGAGCTGTAATTGGAGAAAAACAGGGGGGAGTAGAAGATTTTCAGAAAGCGATAGATATCTACAGGGCTAGAGGACAATCGCAAATAGCTGATATGCTTTTAGTCCCATTGAATTCGCTGCAAAATGAAATTAAGTATGACCAGGAAGACCAGAGTCAACCGGAAGTTGAGGATGAGCCGAAAGCTAAATAAGCAGCCGGCTGATTCAAAAATAACAGTCTTGGACGCACTGCGATGCTTAGATACCGGGTTTTTTACCGTTTCGGCGGGCGGAAGCGAAGAGACTCGAAAAAACCCGGTTTCTGACTACCCGTGCGTAAGTTATGTTTAAGCGTAAGCCACCGGATCTTTTAATCCCAATTCCTCAAAAGCCGCCAGCCGCAACCGACAAGAATCGCAAACGCCACACGCAGTTTCGCCGCCTGCATAGCAAGACCAAGTTTGCTCCCAAGGCACTCCCAACTTGTTGCCCAATTGAATAATTTCTGTTTTTTTAAGTTCGATTAAAGGTGTTATAATTTTAATAGTTTCTCCTTCTCTTCCCTGCTTGGTTCCCAGCCGAAATACTTCCTGCATGGCTTGGATGTAATCGAGGCGACAGTCGGGATAGCCGGAATAATCTAAGGCGTTGACGCCGATGTAAATTCGATCGGCTTCTAGGGTTTCGGCGTAGGCTAGGGCAAAACTGAGAAATATCGTATTTCTAGCTGGAACGTAGGTAATGGGGATGTTTTGGGACATTTCTGTGAGACTGCGATCGATCGGCAATTCGATCTCATTATCCGTCAATGCCGAACCGCCCCACAGTGTTAGGTCAAAGTTGACTATCTGATGTGCCTTAACACCGGCCGAAAGCGCGATCGCCCTTGCTGAATCCAACTCCCGCCGATGCCTTTGCTGGTAGTCAAAGGAAATTGCGTAACACTCACAGCCGTCGGCCTTGGCTTGATATAAAACTGTTGAGGAATCCAGCCCTCCCGACAATAAAATAACTGCTTTCACTTAAAACATCCTCGATGGAATTAGCTTTTATATTTATATCAAATTAGTTGCAAATTGACAATAAGAGGAGTTAGACAAAACATTTAAATGTAGGGCGCGCACCTTACCCACGATCATCAAGTTAAATCCCTAACAAGTCGTCTAATTCGCGGTAATCGGGCAAGGTTGTATCAATTTCTTTACCCTGCCGCAAAACTGTGCGATCGCCCTGCGATCTAGATAACAGTTCGCTGAAATTCCGCGCTTTAAACAAAATCAAATCTGCTGGTAAACCAACTCCTATTCGTCCTAAATTCGGCAATCCCATCAAGTCTGCCGGAGTTTTTGTTACCGCACTAGGCCAATCTCCATAGGGCATATCTAAATGAGCGATTCTGACTGCCATATTGAATACTTCTAAAACATCGTGGTCGCCAAATCCATAGAACGGATCGCGACAATTGTCGCTAGCAACTGCTACGGGAATTCCGGCTGCTTTGAGTTCGTGCAATAGCGTGACTCCTCGCCAGCGCGGTGTAAGCCCAGCTTGTCTGTCTTGCAGGTAAAGGTTGCACATCGGCAAGCTGACAATGCCAATATTTGCAGCCTTGACTAAATCGAGGGTTTCTGTTACTAAATCAGACGGTTGTACGGCTAAACTGCAGCAGTGTCCGCAGATAATTTGACCTGCAAAATTATGGCGGATGGCGGTTTTTGCTACTTGTCGCAATGTGACTGATTCTGGATCGTCGTTTTCGTCGGTGTGGAAGTCGAGGTTTAAACCTCGTTCTCGGGCTAAACTAAAGACTCGATCGAGTTGTTTGTCTAAATCGGGATTCATATAGGCGACTGCGCCGAGAATGCCGCCGATTTGGGCTATGCGCGAGGCTAATTTTTCGCCTGCGGGTGTCAGGAAATAGTCGAGGGAAACCAGGGAAACTGCTTGCAAGATCAGCCGATCGCCCCATTCGGCTTGCAGCGCTTCAAATACTCCTAAACTCACGGTTCCCTGTTCCCCAGCGCTGTCGATGTGAGTGCGGATGGCTTTGGTTCCGTGGGCGTAGCTGCACTTTAGTCCGAACTCCATTCGCCGATAAACATCGTCTGCATTCCAGTTTTTTTGAGCGTCAGCCCGCGCGGTGTCGATCGCCATAGCAAAAGTTCCATCCGGGTTGGGCGATCGTTCCCAAATGTGACCTTTGTCTAAATGGGTGTGCATATCCACAAAACAAGGCAAAATTAAGCCACCGCACAAATCGACAATTGGGATATCTGCAATTGGGAATAAATGTTCTGTACCTGCGGTCGTAATTTGGGCGATCGTACCCGCTGCAATTTCCAGATCCACCGCACAAAAAGTGTTCTCAGTCGTTGTGGCGACAGTAGAAGCTGACGGGGCGATCGATTTCATCTGTAAAAGAGACGCGGGCACGCGACCATTTTTGAGCAAATAATTAGATGTACTTGGCAACATTAAATTTGTGAGTTAGTATTTTCTTAAGAATTTAGCGCTACCCCAAAAACGCTACCGAAAATCATTGACCGAAAATCATTGTCTGTTGAGGGTCGGTTGTATTCTCGGTAACAAATGCTACCTTCTGGCTCTAACCCTTTACACATAACATCGTACAGCGCCGATCGATCGGGGTCAATCGCAAACAAGCCGAGCATCCACAAAGACTGCTCTGTCACAATATTACTCGATCGGCTTGCAGGGGTGCACTCTACCTGCCCAATTAATGGTAAAAAATGGTGGTTGCTCCACATCCATTATAAACTGCTAGAAACTGTACAAATTCTGAAACTCAACCATGCAAAAATACACAAATTGCCCAGTTTGCAGCTCCCCAAAAATCAGCTTTCGGTACACAGCCGGCACTGCGCGCAAACCAAAAGAGGCTCCTAAATGGTCAACTTACGGATGCGAAGACTGCGGCTTAGTATTCGTAAATCCCCGC
The DNA here is from genome assembly GCA_036700145.1 of Microcoleus occultus BM001215366. GTDB lineage: Bacteria > Cyanobacteriota > Cyanobacteriia > Cyanobacteriales > Microcoleaceae > Microcoleus. The sequence goes on along the minus strand of JAUBOH010000144.1, from coordinate 4,851 downwards.
CCGACATGGGATGAACTGAGCGATTATTACCCAGAGGGCTGGCAGTGCTACAACACTTACGTACCAGACGAAGAAAAGGAAATAAAACAAGCCAAAGAACTTAATGAATACCGACATATTCCTATCCCTGTAGGCAAGCGGCTGTTAGACGTGGGATGCGGCGGAGGTTCCATTATCCAAGTGTTCAAAAAACTCGGAGTTGAGGTAGCAGGAATTGAACCTAGCTCCTCAGCAGCAGCCGCAGGGCGCGAAGCCGGTGTGGATATTTTCACCGGCACTGTAGAAGAATACGTTGCAGAAAAAGGTACTGACGAAAAGTTTGATGTCATACTCTGTTCACACGTTTTGGGAGCAACGCCTTTTCCGGCAGAAACACTCGACTGCATGAGGCAATTGCTGGCTCCAAACGGTTACATTTGGGTGGCTGTACCAAACGCGGACAGCCCATACGCGCGGAAACTGGGCTGGCGCTGGCACAGCACCGATTATCCTTACAATCTGATCGGTTACACTCCAAAAACATTGGCCCTAGCCGGCGAAAAAGCAGGTTTGGCAATTCAGCGAAACTACACCTACTCTTTGCCGGATGCCCTTCGTTACTCTATCTGTTTGTGGCAGCGCTATCGGTCGTTTGTACCGCACAAAGTTAGCCGCTTGTTCCTTTCTGACGAACGTGTTGAGCGCATGGCGAAGGAATTGGACTCGCGCGACGAAGGCGAGGCAATTTTAATAGAATTCTGTCACCCTCAAAGCCTAAATTAAGGCGTTTTGAGCAACAATATTCGATTTGAGATTTGATATCTCAGATGAGATCAAACTTCAAAACTCCGGTTTTATTGAGATCAGTGCGTAATTTTAATCGGGACGCAAACCTTGACCACCCGGTTTTTGAGCAGAAAATTTGGTGACTTTTCACGCAATTTTTCGGAAAAACCGGGTTTCTGAGCGTAAGTCCTGGTTGTATGTGTATGTCTGCATATACCTCATGAAAGTACCCAAAAACTAGAAAGAGTTACCATGCAAGAACTGACAAATTGCCCTGTTTGCGATTCAAAAAAGATTAGTTTCCGTAACAAAGCTGGCAATTCTGAGCTTCCTAAAGAACCACTAAAATGGTCGCTTTTCGGCTGTGATGATTGCGGGCTAGGATTTCTGAATCCCCAACCTACATGGCAGGAATTGATTCCCTATTATCCCCCAGATTATCTCTGCTACAACACTCACGTTGATGATGAAGAACGAGTAGTCAAAGAAGCGCTTACCCTGGGCGAACACCGACACATTCCTATCCCTGCAGGCCAGCGGTTGTTGGACGTAGGATGCGGCGGAGGCTCTTTTCTGCAAGTCTTAAAAAAGCTGGGAGTTGAAGTTAAAGGGGTTGAGCCTGGGGAATCGGCAGCGGCGGCGGCCCGCGATTCTGGACTTGATGTTTTTACAGGCACTTTGGAGGAATATATCGCACAAAACGGTACGGGGGAAAAGTTTGATGTTATCACCTGTTCCCACGTTTTGATGGCAACACCTTCGCCTGCACAAACACTTGACTGCATGAGGCAGTTGCTGGCACCCAACGGTTATATTTGGGTGGCTGTACCGAACGCTGACTGCGAATCGGCGCGCCTGCTCGGCTGGCGTTGGCACAGCACTTATTTCCCCCGCAACATCATACAATTCACTCCCAAAACTCTGAGTAAAGCTGGAGAAGTTGCTGGTTTGGTAATTCGGCGACAGTCCACTTATTCTTTTCCACAAGCGGTAGCTTATTCGCTTTGCTTGCGGTGGCGCAATCGCTGGTTTGTACCGCATAAAATTTCTAGCCGCTTGCTGTCGCAAAACTATGTCAAGCGGGTGGCGCAGGAATTGGACTCGCGCGACGAAGGCGAGGCACTTTTAATGGAATTCTGTCACCCTCAAAGACTGGATTAAGCTGTTTAGAGCAAAAGTATTTGATTTGAGATTTGAAATTGACTGCAAGTCGGCGATTCAAAATCTCAAATCTTTTTTTTGCATCTGTTAAACTTTTAAAGTTACCGTTTGGTGCTTGTGCTGTCTTTGGCGTTGGCTATACTGGGAAAAAATTGAACTCTGGGCTATACATAGCAAACTTTTCGACGGTTGTGAAATTATTAATCGCTGAAACCGTTGCTATTACTAATTCTGGCTTCTGGCTTCTGGCTTCTGGCTTCTGGCTTTTGCTATGGCGGCAAATCTGACGCAAACCTTCTGTTATCCTGAAACCCAAGCCTAGATAGGGTTTTGTGTGTGTAGCGCGATTGTTTCAACCAGCGAGGTGTGTACTGTTGGTATGATGAATCACTGTTTCAGATTGCGATTCGGCTTACAACCAACAGCAGCGTCTATAGCAAGAGCCTAAAAAACTGTGTCAAAACTCAAGCATATAGTTTTAACGTCCCATCCCGACAGATCCGGTAGAAAACCTCTTCCCATTCACTGGGGAGAAATCGATCCCCTGAAACGGGGGCCTGTAGTTGGTAGCCTCAGCAAATCGTCTCACCGGAATGCGATCGGCACTCATTCGGGTTCTTACTCTGTTTATCGAGCGCTAGCAGTTGCTTCGGGCGCACTCCAAGCGGATCACCTGCCCGATTTTACCAACACGTCTCCGGCGGCACACATCGGGCCGCATCCGAGTTGGGGCGATCGCAATTTGATTGTTTCTCTCGATCCATTTGGAGGTTTGGTTAGCGAAATTTATACTTCATTTTTCCAGGAGGGATACGATATTCGACCGACAATTGCTGTCACTAAAGCTCACATTAATATGCCGGAATTGCAAGATGCTATCGCTAAGGGGCGGGTGCAAATTGATGGCAAAATAGTCAAAGAAGGTGGTAATTTAGCTGTCACTAAAATTGCGATCGACCCGGTGTGGTATTTGCCGGGAATTGCCCGCAGGATCGGTGTTGAAGAAAGCGTTCTCCGCCGTGTGCTGTTCGAGCAAACAGGCGGAATGTTCTCGGATTTAGTGACGAGACCTGACTTGCACGTTTTTTTGCCGCCAATTGGTGGAACTACGGTTTATATTATTGGCGATGTCGCGCATATTTCTGACCCGGACAAGCAGTTGGCGGTACGGGTACACGATGAATGCAACGGTTCTGACGTGTTCAGTTCGGATATCTGCACTTGCCGCCCTTATTTGGTACACGGGATTGAAATTTGCATCCAAACTGCACAATCTGGTGGTTCTGGGGTAATTGTTTACTTCCGCAAGGAAGGGAGAGCTTTGGGGGAAGTGACTAAGTTTTTGGTGTACAATGCCAGAAAACGGCAGGAAGGTGGCGATCGCGCTGATGCCTATTTTACTCGCACTGAATGTGTTGCAGGAGTTCAAGATATGCGGTTTCAAGAACTAATGCCAGACGTGCTGCACTGGTTGGGTATCTCTCGCATTGACCGTTTAGTTTCTATGAGCGATATGAAATACAATGCGATTATCAATTCTGGCATTCAGGTGGTCGATCGCATCCCCATTCCTGAAGATTGGATTCCCGCAGACGCACAAGTCGAAATCGTTGCCAAAAAAGCCGCTGGCTACTACACGCCAGACCCCGTGCCAGATGCTACAATTCTTGCAGAAGCGATCGGACGCGATTTAGGAGATTGAGAGGGCAAAGACGTGAGCGATCGGACGCGAACTATTGCGTCTTTGCCAAATAAAATTTATTGCTGGTTTTGATCGGTCAGGGTAGGTTATGGCTAATTTGCGTTCTACTGTTATCGTAAAAACAGATATTTGCGGCTATACCGCCAGAGTTAAAAAGTTATCTCAATCAGATTTAAGTAGTTTGTTAAACGAGCATAAAAATTTTATTTCAGATATTAGTACCAGAAATGAAGGCAGCGTGATTAAAGGGGAAGGCGATTCATTTTGGATGATTTTTCCCAGCGTCACGGCCGCAGCTATGGCAGCCATAGAAATGCAGCAAGAATTGAGAGCAGAACAATCTAGCAAGGCGAACGACGAACGGTTGGCTATTCGCGTGTCGATTACATTAGGAGATGTTTTGCATCAAGATAAAGATATCTTTGGCGATACGGTGAATTTAACAGCGCGCATAGAATCGGTAACTCCGCCGGATGAAATATATTTGTCCCAAGCAGCATGGCTGGCGCTCAACAAAGCAGAAGTGCAAACATCTTTTGTCAATGAGTTTTCTTTGAAAGGGATGAGCGAACCTGAAAAAGTTTACAAAGTTGACCAAAGTTACAAAACGCGAATAGTAGAAAATCAAGCAATAATTAAAGCAGATTTGAGAGGTTTTATTGCTTATCAAGAATCAAATTCTATCAAAGATGTTGAATATTTGCTCACCAACTTTGATACTTTTGAAAAAACAATTTGCGAAGAATACGGCGGCACAATTCGGAGTATTGTTGGCGATTCGCATTTGTTGACTTTTCCGGAAGCTCACTCAGCCTTAGCGGCAATGGAAAGTTTGTGCGAGAATTGGAAACTGTTTATTCACGGCAATCAAATACCTTGCGGCTTGTCGGTGGGAGTTGCTAAAGGAAATTTATATATATTTCGGTCTTGCACTTACGGAAAAGATATTAACATAGCCGACAGGCTGGAAGATTTAAGCAAAATAGTATCTCCGGCTACTGAAAAAAATTCGGTGATTGTTTCCGATCAAATAAAACGCGAAGTCAGCGGCTCGAAGTGGGAATATAAGCTGATCAAAATTGATAAAAATGCGATTTTAGATAATCTTTTAGATTACACTCAGTTTGACTTTTTTCAAGAAAACGATGTTTATCGCTGTTTGGTGGTCTAGCAATCCTAAATGATTCAGATAAATTTGTAGGGGTAGTGCCCCCGTGCCTACC
>JAUBOH010000143.1:13322-14899 GCA_036700145.1 Microcoleus occultus BM001215366 | reverse complement strand
GAGATTTAAACTCCGTTCTTATCACAATCTGCCTTCATGCTGGGGCTTCAAACCCCTGCTATTCGGTGACGCGATCGGTGCGCCATTCCTATTTGATTCGCGGAAATAGTAACTGAGTTCTTGGATCATTCTCAAGAATCCCTTTGGGGGTAAGCACTTATCCTCACCGCTTGCAGCAAATCAACAGCAGTTTTCAGTCGATCGCCATACAGATTTCGCCTGGGGACTCAGACAAACCCTGAGTCCCTACCTGTATTTCATCCAATTGAAAACTGCTGTATTTGTGGAACCAGCACAAAAGCCTATTTCGGACATTGGTGCAAGATTTGAGGCCAGACACATTTCGCACCCAACTCAGAAAATTTTTAGGTATTAATATTTGTAAATATTATCCGTAATATTACTGACGTATTTTAGGATGGTATCCAAACTAGGATTAGTTAATTGTCTCAGAAAACTGATTAAATAATCAAACCAGTCTTCAGCAAGTAATTTTAACGAATCTTGCGATCGAAGGGATTTAATATAACTCCTGAGTTTTGATGCGCTCTGAGATGATTTTTCAACCGTCATTGTGACGGTCGAACTGTCACGCTCGAATTTTGCAAGTAAGCGGCGATCGAGGCGAATTAAATTATGGTAATTCCTTCTAGCAGCTATCTAGCAAACACTTAAACAACACAACGCCAAACATCAGTTATTGTACTTACTCCTAAGTAATTTTGAGTGAACAGAATAACTGAGATATGCCTGCATATCTCAGTTATGGCAGCTACAGATGAAAACCTACAAATTTTTGCAAGAGGTATATTATGGCTCTGATAACTAAGGATCTCAATACTCCTGCTTTGAGTGCCCAGCAACTTGCCCAATTTATCGTTGGAGATACAGGCACTGTCGTTCCTGGTACGGCGAAATTTACCCGTGACAATCGGCCGGCCGGCACTGGGGTCACAGAAATTTCAGAGATTGTGTTTATTGACACAGCCGTTGCAGATTACCAAACCTTAGTTGCCGGAGTCAAACCCGGAATCACCACAGTTATCCTCGACTCGAAGCAAGACGGTATTGCCCAGATTAGCGAGTATCTGGCCGATTGTCAGGAGGTATCTGCACTGCACGTCATCTCCCACGGCAGTCCCGGCAGCTTGCAATTAGGCACTGTTCAATTAAGTTTAGATACTCTCAACTGCTACGGCAGCCAACTGCAAAAATGGGCCGAATCGCTGAGGGCAAAAGCAGAGATTCTGCTTTACGGTTGTAGTGTTGCAGCAGGCGATCGCGGCCGAGCATTTGTGGAGCAAATAAGTCACCTTACAAAAGCAAAAATCGCAGCTTCTACAACCCCGAGCGGCAGTGCAGATTTAGGAGGAGATTGGCAGCTTCAGGTAACTGTAGGGGATATTGAAATACCTTTAGCAATTCGACCGGAAACGCTTGACAATTATGCCTTTACCTTGGCTAGCTTAACTACAGGCACTGGGGACGGAGGCGTTTCGGTAGGCGTAGATGCCTTTGGGTCTTTCGGCTATGCTGTTGGCGGCAACGGAGGTGCATCAGGTGCAAATTATAACCCG
>JAUBOH010000143.1:10182-13222 GCA_036700145.1 Microcoleus occultus BM001215366 | reverse complement strand
AACACCGACTATGCTGCAAGCAGTACCGTTCCCAATTTCTTGTTCGGCGCTAATAACGGCTCAATTTTGTTTCCTGCTAACAGTACGAGCGTCGATATTACCGTCACTTCCATTGACGACAATATTTTTGACCCGAATGAAAATATCCAACTCAGCCTCGCCCCCAGCACCAACTACATTCTCGGTACTTCCAGGGCAAACGTAAATATTACCGATAATGACACCAGAGGCATCGCTATCACCTCCATAGGTACTAACCCCGGCCTTGCAGAAGGTGGCAACACCAAATCTTACACCGTAGCGCTCAGAAGCCAGCCGATCGAATCGGTAATTTTCACGATTAGACCCGACGAGCAGACAGAGTTGGGCCTCGGTGCTGGCATCCCCTTCGATCTGAATTTCACCCCCAAAAACTGGAGTTCGCCTCAAACTTTCACTATCAAAGCAGTGGACGATCGGATCGCGGAAGGCCCCCACAGCGGGACGATCGCCAGCACGATCAGCAGTGCAGACCCGAATTACGACGGCACTGTACCCCTGACACTTAATGGTGTTGCTGGTGGCAACATTCCTGCTACTAAGTTGACTCTGCCAATTGCTGACAACGACACGCCAGCGGTAAAAATTACCAGAACAGGAGGTACTACCAAGATCGGCGAAGGCGACATTTCGGATACTTATACAGTGGAGTTAACTACTGAGCCGACAGCTAGCGTCACCGTCAGCGTTTCTCCCGACGCCCAAAGCGATGTGGGGGCTGGCGGCGGCAGCACGCTCGCTCTCACCTTTACTCCCCTCAACTGGAATACGCCTCAAGTCGTTACCTTGCAAGCGGTAGACGATGCGATCGTGGAAGCCAACCCTCACACCACCAAAATCCTGCACAAGGCAACGAGCGCCGATCCGAAATATAACTTAATTGCGATTCCTGCCGTTATCGCCGAAGTTACCGACAACGACAATCTAGGCTTCATTGTTACACCCGAACTCGTCAATGTCGCTGAAGGCGGTGAAACGGGCAGTTACAAGCTAGCGCTGAGTAGCAAACCGACAGCACCGGTGAAAATTAACTTCAAGACGGGCTTCCAAATCGACTCAATTTCCTCCTTTACCTTCACCTCAAATAACTGGAATATTCCGCAAATTGTCACGGTGAAAGCGACTGACGATACCGTGGTGGAAGGACTGCATACAGCTACGATTACCCACAACATTGACCCTAGCAGTGCTGCGGAATACAAGTCTGTCGCGATCGCACCCGTTATAGTCTTGATCGCGGACAACGACACAGCTAGCACTTCACCAGCCGTAACGGTGACACAAATCGGCGGCAGCACCAATGCAGCAGAAGGCGGCGCGACAGGCAGTTACAGACTCTCCCTCAACATTAAACCGACTGCTAACGTTACGGTCAATTTCGCTGCGGGCAGTCAAATAAATGCGATCGCGCCGATCGTTTTCACGCCGGTTAACTGGAATGCACCGCAAACTGTAACGGTGACAGCAACCGACGACACTGTTGTTGAAGGAACCCACACAGGCACGATCAATCACAGCGTCGCAGCAGGCAGCGCGGCCGAATACTTGCCCGTGGCGATCGCCCCCGTCACCGTCAGCATCACCGACAACGACATAGCTACCTCGACAGCAGGGGTAAAAATTTCTCCTACAAGCACCACAGCAGCAGAAGGCGGTGCAAATGGCAGTTACAGCGCGGTATTAACTTCCCAGCCCTCAAGCGACGTTAAAGTTAGCTTCGCGACAGACAGCCAAATAGAAGCGATCGCCTCCTTCACCTTCACCAGCGCTAACTGGAACCTGCCTCAAACTGCCACCGTTAAAGCAGTGGACGACTCCGCCGTTGAAGGAACGCAGCTTAGCACGATCGCTGCCAGCGCCTTCAGCACCGATCTCGCTTACAACAAGATCGGCATTTCCAAAATCGATGTGTTGATTCTCGACAACGACTCCCCCGGCATCGCCGTCACTCCTAACAGCACCAATGCAGCAGAAGGCTTTGCAACGGGCAGTTACAGCATTGTCCTCACCAAAGCGCCGACAGCGCCAGTTACGGTCAATTTCGCTGCGGGCAGTCAAATAAATGCGATCGCCCCGATCGTTTTCACTCCGGTTAACTGGAATGCACCGCAAACTGTAACGGTGACAGCAACCGACGACACTGTTGTCGAAGGAACCCACAGCGGCATAATTAGCCACAGCGTCGCAGCAGGCAGCGCGGCCGAATACTTGCCCGTGGCGATCGCGCCCGTTAGCGTCACCATCACCGACAACGACACAGCTACTACTGCTGCTGGCGTGACTGTTACCCAAACAGGCGGCAGCACCATTGTCGCCGAAGGCGGCACAACCGACACCTATCAAGTAGTCCTCAACAGCCAGCCCTCAAGTGACGTTAAAGTTAGCTTCGCGACAGACAGCCAAATAGATGCGATCGCCTCCTTCACCTTCACTAGCGCTAACTGGAACCTGCCTCAAACCGCCACTGTCAAAGCAGTGGACGACAGCGCCGCAGAAGGAACGCACCTGAGTACGATCGCCTCCAGCGCTACCAGCACCGATCTCGCTTACAACAATATCGGTATCCCCAAAGTCGATGTCTTGATTCTCGACAACGACATCCCCGGCATCGCCGTCACCCCCACGAGTACCAATGCCGCAGAAGGCGGTGCAACAGGCAGCTACAGCGTTGTCCTCACCAAAGCGCCGACTGCTAATGTCACCGTCAACTTCGCAGCGGGCAGTCAAATAGATGCGATCGCCCCGATCGTTTTCACTCCAGTTAACTGGAATGCAGCGCAAACTGTCACTGTGAAAGCTACCGACGACAGCATAGTGGAAGGAACCCACACCGGGTTGATTTTTTCCAGCGTCGCCCCCGGCAGCGCTGCCGAATACTTGCCAGTGGCGATCGCGCCCGTCACCGTCACCATCGCCGACAACGACATCGCCCCGCCGACGCCGACACCGACACCAGTCATCAACTTTTCGCCCACAATTATCGTGCCGACGCCGACACCAG
>JAUBOH010000143.1:0-10082 GCA_036700145.1 Microcoleus occultus BM001215366 | reverse complement strand
CGCCGACACCAGTCATCAACTTTTCGCCCACAATTATCGTGCCGACGCCGACACCCGAACCAAGTCCAGCGCCGACGCCGACACCAACTCCAACCCCAACCCCGCTGTCACCCCCACCAACTCCAACCCCAACCCCGCAGCAACCTGAAGATCCAGATTGCATTTGCGCGCAAATTACCTTACCGGACATCAGCCCTCTTTACGGTTTCAATCCTGTTCAAAACAACCTGGTTGGTGGGGATACAAACGAGATCCTGACTGGCGGCAGCGGCGGTGACGGCATCAACGGTTTGCCGGGAGACGATGTTCTTGTCGGTTTGGCAGGCAACGACAACCTATTTGGCGGATTGATCAGCAACATTCCTGTTGGGCCTTCTGTCGATCGCGACTTGCTGTTGGGCGGGCCAGGCGACGACTACCTCAACGGTCAAGCAGGCTACGACACTCTGTTCGGCGGTCAGGGCAACGACGCTGCTTTCGGTGGCAAAGATAACGACCTGATCTGGGGCGGACGCGGTTCTGACACCCTTGTGGGTGAGGAAGGAAACGACAGCCTCTACGGCGGCACTAACAGCGAATCTGACCGCGATCGCACCGGGAACGACTTGTTATTCGGTGCTAAGGGCAATGACTACCTCAGCGGTCAGGATGCCTCTGATACCATTTCTGGCGGTGACGGCAGCGATACTGCGCGCGGCGGCAAGGGCAACGATGTAGTTTTAGGCGACTCGGGCAGCGACTTGCTGTTCGGCGACCAAGGCAATGACTCTATCTGCGGCGGCGACGGGGATGACACGGTGTATGGGGATATTGGCAGCCCCCTGCCTGTCGGCGTTGCTGGCGGTCAAGACCAAGTGTGCGGCGGTGCTGGCAATGACCTGCTGTTCGGCAATGAAGGCAGCGATACCATCAACGGCGATGCTGGCAACGATACGATTTTGGGCGGCAAAGACAGTGACAGTTTGGTCGGCGGTGCTGGCGACGATGTGTTGATTGGCGATGAGGGCAGCGATACTTTGGTCGGTGGCAGCGGACGCGACTTGTTTGTCTTGACATCAGGACAAGGAAGTGATATAATCTCCGACTTCAGGAAAGGGGAAGATTTGCTGAGTTTAGCGGGCGGTTTGACTTTCACTCAACTGAGCATTAGTCAAAGCACAGACGGGCGAGACGCCAGTCCCACCACATTCATCAGAATTGCTAACTCTGGGGAACTCGTGGCCGTTTTGAATGGGGTGCAAGCAAGTGCGATCGCGCCGTCCGATTTCGTTCAACTTTTGCGGATCGGTATCTGAGAGGAAAATGCAGTAGGCCCGGTCAACGAAACTCCATCTACTGCCCTTAAACTCCGATCGGGCCCGCATCGCAATCAGCCCGAACAGCGGCCGAAATGCCAGCCCACTCCACCAGACAATTTATGTGTTCTGAAGCTAGCATCCCGCTCCTAAACAGCTGATCGAACGCAGTGCAAGATATCAGTTTGAGCCGCGCGGGCGATCGCACTAATATACTTCTGTGTAAGATGAGGTACGCGAGGCGATTGGGAATTGGTAATTGGGAATTGGTAATTACTAATTACTAGCTGACGTACCTCACTTATATCGTTTCCGGTTGCACCGTCAGGTGATAAATTAGGGGGCAATTCATGAATTATTCAAACAAGTTGTCACTCCCGCCCAGACGGCGCAATTTTCAGTTTTTCGATTCACTCTTAACAGCCAACGCCGTCAACAGCCAACAGCCAACGCCGTCAACCGTCAACAGCCAACGCTGTCAACCGTCAACCGTCAACTGACAACAGCCAACCCTGACGGTGTTACCGGAATTGATATTACTTTCATTTTCAAGGGTTCGGTAGCAATGTCTAACTTCCACAACTGAATTGGCGGATTATTGTTATAATAAAAAACACTTTTCAAAGAAATTAGGAGCGATAAATAGTTCTCAAAAACCGCTGGTAAAAAAATAGTATGAAAAAACGGATTTAAAAAAAAATGTGAAAAAAATGCCAATAAAAGGGTTGGGAACAGGTGAATAAAAGTTTCAATCAAAAAAAAGAGCAGCGCAAAAACGGCAAAATCGAGTATAATAATATGGCGAAATTGCGTGGCAGTGCAGAAATACTGTTGAATAAACTAAATTTATTGAAATAGACAGGTGCAAATTGAGGAGAGAAGGCGTACCCAAATTGAGTAAATATTTACTGATCGGTTCCACAAAAGCTTACAGCGGCAAGTCCGCGATCGCCCTGGGGATGGCACTCGGACTCCGAGCAAAAGGACTGGCCGTCGCCTACGGCAAACCTCTGGGAACCTGTTTCAGCTCGCCTGGAGCTGGAGCCGAGGAGGAAGACGTGCGGTTCGCGATCGAGACGCTGAAGCTCTCAGAAAGTCAGATGCCGTCAACACTGCTGTCTTTGGACGAAGAGACGGTTCACAAGCGTTTGCGGGGAGAAGACAAGACAGATTACTGCCAGTCTCTAGCGCAGTATTTGCAAGCCCCCAGCGGAGACTTGGTGCTGTTAGAAGGCCCCGCTAATTTGGAGGAAGGCAGTCTGTTTGACTTGTCTTTGCCTCAAATTGCTGAGGCAGTTGATGCCTCTGTGCTGCTGGTAGTCCGCCCGATCGATCTTTATGTAGACGATTTGCTGTCGGCTAAGCGGCGTTTGGGTTCGCGTTTGCTCGGTGTCGTACTCAACGACGTTCCCTCGGACAAACTCGAATCCATCACCGCCACTGTGCGGCCATTTCTGGAGGATGCAGGCATTCCAGTGCTGGGAATGCTGCCGAGAAGCGCTTTGCTGCGCAGTGTCAGCGTCAAAGAATTGGTGCACCAATTGAAAGCTGACGTGCTCTGCCGCTCTGACCGTTTGGACTTGATGGTGGAGACCTTGACAATTGGCGCGATGAATGTTAGCTCTGCTCTTAAGTATTTCCGCAAAGCCAGAAATATGGCGGTGGTGACGGGGGGCGATCGTACAGACATTCAGCTAGCGGCTCTGGAAAGCTCGACTCAGTGCTTAATTCTGACAGGCCACTTGCCTCCTTCTCCCCTGGTAATCGGCAGGGCAGAAGAAATGGAAATTCCAGTGTTGTCTGTTGATTTGGATACCTTAACCACGGTGGAAATTATCGACAGCACCTTTGGCAACGTGCGCCTGCACGAACGCATCAAGGTGGAATGCGTTACTCAGCTAATGGCAGAACACTTTGACCTGGACGCCATGATGGCATCCTTGGGGTTGGGCGATCGAGTCCATTAAGCAAACAGCCGGATCTGAAGGTATAAAGGCAGCCGGAGCAGAGGGAAGAAGGTATTCGGTATAGGGAAGAAGGCATAGAGAATTTTTTGTTGTTTAAAATAAAAGCCCAAAATTCTTAAATTCTCAATTTTTCTTCAATTCTACCCGAAGAGCTCCGGCAGCCGAATGCTTTCAGACATTCTGCCTTCTGGTTTCCTCAAATCTCCCGCTCAAAGAGTCAGATATCGTAAATCAGTAATTCTTAACTTTTTTTTGGCTGCAATTGCTAGTGAGTCTGCTAGAATCCACAACGTAGTTTTATTTAATTTAATAAATTCTTTGAGTCAATCAATTGAGTTACCCAGAGTTGATGATTTTTTACAAGAACTTGCGGCGATCCAGCAAACAAGCTCCAAGCGGGTTGCTCTTTTGGGTTCTCGCCACGTTCCTATTACCCACCAGCAGCTAATTGAGATGCTGAGCTACGCCTTAGTTCTGGGAGGCAACCAGCTCATCACATCGGGGGCTACAGGCACCAACTCAGCCGCGATTCGGGGCGCAATGCGAGCAGATCCTAATCTGCTGACGGTGATTTTGCCACAAAGTATGGGCCGCCAGCCTCGGGAGTCTCGCGAGCAGCTCGAACAAGTGATACATTTGGTAGAAAATCCCAAAAATGACAGTTTGTCTCTCCCGGAAGCAAGCGCCATGTGCAATCAGGAGATTATTTCTCGCTGTCAGCAACTGATCTGTTTTGCTTTTCACGAAAGCCACACTTTGCTGAAAACTTGCCAGGATGCGGAGGAACAGCGCAAAGTGGTTACTCTGTTCTATTTTGATTGAAATGCGAGGCGGATGATGGTGTTGGGATTGCCTGTGTCGGTTATTTTGCTTGATTGTATTGCTGCTGCTGCGGCGCTGGTTTACGCACCGTTTTTGGTGGTTGCCCTCGCTCGCTTGCAGCTAGGTTACGATCAAGCCGCCCCCCGCGCTATGTTTGAGAGGTTGCCTGCTTATGCTCAGCGGGCTACTTGGGCTCACCAAAATTCGTTTGAGACGTTTATGCTGTTTTCAGCGGCGGCTTTGATGGCTTTTGTGACGGGGGTTGATTCGGAGGCTGCGGGTTGGGCTGCGATCGCTTTTACGATCGCCCGGTTGTTGTTTTCGGTTTTCTATATCCTGAATATACCGCTGGGGCGATCGCTCATGTTTGCGATTAGTTCTTCTTGCACTGTTTCTTTATTCTATTTCAGTTTGATGGCTGTTAATGGCTAATTCTTATTAGTCATTAGTCATTGGTCATTAGTCATTAGTTAGACAACGTTTAATTAATGACTAATAACAAAAAATCTCAATCTCCAATTATATGATGTCCGCTCGAATTATGGCAATAAAATTGGTTTGTAGTGAGGACTTTAGTCCGCATTAAGAAAGGACTAAAGTCCTCACTACGAACCTTTCTTATAATGGTAATTGACGGGACATGATATTACCAATTACCAATTACCAATTTACCAATTACTAATTTATGGCTGCTAATTATTCATTTGATGTTGTCAGCGAGTTCGATCGGCAAGAATTAGTTAACGCTGTTGACCAAACTGTTCGGGAAATTCAAAGCCGCTACGACTTGAAAGATACCAAAACAACCGTCGAATTGGGCGATGAAGCAATTACTGTCAATACCGACAGTGAATTTACTCTCGACGCGATTCACACTGTTTTGCAAACTAAGTCAGCCAAGCGCAATTTGTCTCTGAAAATTTTTGATTATGGGAAAATTGAAGCTGCTAGTGGTACTAGAGTACGCCAAGAAATCAAACTAAAAAAAGGGATCGATCAGGAAATTGCCAAGAAAATCACTAAATTAATTCGAGATGAATTTAAAAAAATTCAAGGCTCGATTCAAGGTGATGCAGTCCGCGTTTCGGCCAAGGATAAGGATGATTTGCAATTGGTAATTCAACGCTTGAAGCAAGAAGATTATCCGATGGCTTTGCAGTTTACCAATTACAGGTAAATTTTTGAAAGCTCAGTATTGGATTCCCGATTTTAGGTTAGATATCTAAACCGATGACTCTTAAATCGGGAGAATGTTCGACAACAAACTGGTAATATAACTCTTGTTTTGCTTGCGGCGGTAGAGAGATTTGCCATTCCAGCAATCCCATTTCACCTACAACTATCTTCGGATTAGTTAAAGTCGATCGCACTTTGATTTGTTCATTGCGGCTGACTGGCAGTTGCTCTCTCAGTGTCAAGTGTACCTGTACCTGCTGCAAGTTGGTCACATTTAATCGATAAGCGTAACTCGTGCGCCGCTGCTGGCCGATCAGTTTCTTGTCTACTTGTCTTTCGACTAATTCGCGATCGATTTTCAACCCTTCATCAATGCCTAAATTGAGCTTGAATTCTGCACCTGGTGAAATATTATCCAAGTTTACAGTACCGACAAAAGTGTTGTCGCGAAAGATATTTGCCTTACCGGGTAACAGAGTTGCACCTGTCAGCGGATTCACCACAACTGCTTGCAAATAGGCGAAACTTACTAATTTCGGGACGGCAATATATTCAGGTTTAAAGGGATAGTTTTCGCTAAAAACAGTCACTTTGTGCGGTGTGCCATCGCTGGGAATATTGGTATTTCCGCCTACTTGAAATGAGACAGTACCTCCTTCTCTGGATACTTCGGCTGTGGCTGTTTGAGCTGCTATGCGTGCGCGAGCGGGCTCAGGAGCGGGAGCAGGAGCAGAAGAACGCTCTATAGCCATAGCCATCATCGCAACTTCTCTGTTTTGAGTAGATTTTGGGCGAACAATATCGATAAACCAGGGTTCCAGTTTTGGTGGCAAAGTTCCCAATCCGGGTTTTGCTGTGGATAATGTCAGCACTACTCCAGCCCAATCTTCGCCTGTATTTTGATTGACTTCGGCTAGGTAATTGAGATTAATTTGGTTGTTTGTCATGTTGACTCGCAAATCGTAAAGAGGAGTCCACTGAGCTCGCGTTACTACATAGGAAACTTCTAGTTCAAAGTTACCGCTACCACTGGGATCTATGGCGACAATGATGTTAAAACTTTGCTGGCAATTGGGAGTTTGTACTTGTCGTAACTGCTGCTGTAAAGCTTGTATTTGTTTGTCTAATTCTTGCTGTTGTGTTTGGTGCTGGGCGATCGCACTTACGTATTTTAGGTAATTGGTTCCTAAAAAGTTGAGCAATTCGCCTGTTTCGTTTAAACCTATCTGTTGTTTGGCGATGCTGCTGGAAAAGAAACCGACGCTTTTTTCGCTTAAACCTTGGAGAAATTGGAGTTGAATTTTTCGGGCGGTTATTTTGTCGTTAATTGCGCGTCTTTGGGTTTCTAATTCTTGGATTTGTTGGGTTAATTCGGAGATACGATCGCCCACAGGTTCGCTGCTGAAAACGGTGTGCGATCGCACTCCCAGCAATCGCACTGCAATTGTACCTGAACCGGTTGCTCTCACCGAGTCTGTTTCGAGGGTTGCGGGGAGAGAGGCGATCGTCAATTCTGTCTCGTTTCCCGTCAGCGCCACCGTACCTCGGCGCGTCACCAAAGCGCGATCGGTATAAACTGTAACTTCTGATATGCGAGTATCCAGTGTTTTGATTGTATCGGAATTAAGGATTTCTGAGTCAGTCATTGCTACTAATCCCTTTATGGAACTCTTTTTGATGTTCAAAATGGTAGCGGAGAGGGCGGGTTTAGGAGATAGTTATTTTTAGGTATTGATGGTTTGTAAAACCCGCCCCTACGGTTTAATGTTAGCTCACGGGTTCTATTCCTGCCAAATCCAAAATTTGAGGAATCAAATCTTCTCGCTTGACTGCCATCATGTGAACTCCTTGACACAACTGCCGCGCTAGGTTGACTTGTTCGGCCGCAATTTTTATGCCTTCCTGCAAAGGTTCTGGAGATTTTGCCAAACGGTCGATCGTCTCTTGCGGTATGTGAACTCCGGGCACATTTTTTTTGATAAATTCAGCATTTTTAGCTGATTTAAACAAAAAGATTCCTGCTAAAATTGGTTTGTTGCAACCAGCAGCAATATTGTGCATAAACTTATCTAAAACTTCAAAATCTGTAATTAATTGACTTTGAAAAAACTCTGCTCCTGCTTCTAATTTTTTCTCGAATCGACTTTGCAAACCCGACCAACTGGGGCATTGCGGGTCAATCGCTGCACCTGCAAATAAATCGGTAACTCCATCTGTTAAAGGTTTGTCATTCCAATCGCTGCCACCGTTCATTTTTTTAATAGCTTGCAGCAGCCGCACTGATTCAAGATCGAATACACTTTTGGCTTTAGGATGGTCGCCGGCTTTGACTGGATCGCCCGTGAGTGCCAAGATATTATGAATGCCTAAAGCGTGGGCGCCCATGAGATCGGCTTGCAAACCGATTTGATTGCGATCGCGACAAGCAACTTGACAAATCGGCTCTATTCCGTGCTGCAATAAAATTACTGATACTGCTAGCGGACACATTCGCAGCACTGCACGGCTTCCGTCTGTGATATTAATTGCATGAACTCGGTTTTTGAGGTGTTCAGCCATTGCTAGGGTGTGCGCCATATCGCCACCTTTGGGAGGGGCAACTTCGGCGGTAATTATAAATTCTCCGGGGGTGGTACAAGCGGTGCGAAAACGGTTCATAATTAGTTGACAGTTGACAGTTGACAGTTGTTAGCTGAGAGTTGGTAGGGGCGGTGCCCCGTGCCCGCCCTCTTAGTTGAGAGTTCACAGTTGTTTTGCTGCTGACTACTAACTAATGACTAATTAGGTAAAGAATAACCGAAAGCTGTTTTAACCTTAGTTAGAGTTTGGTTGGCAATTGTTTCAGCTTGTTCCTTTCCCCGACGCAATACAGATTCTAAATATCCCCGATCGTCCATGATATCTTTGTATTTGTCCTGAATCGGTTTCAGCGCCGTAATTGCCGTCTCTGTCAGCAAGGGTTTAAAGTCTCCCCAACCCATATTTTCACACTCGGCTGCTACTTCTTCCTTGGATTTGCCGGAAAGCAGCAGGTAAAGTGTTAGCAAATTTCGAGCTTCCGGGCGCTCTGGATCGTCGAAAGTCAAGCCACGCAGCGCATCAGTTTTGCAGCGCTTGATTTTTTTGCTAATTGTATCTGACGAATCCAACAAATTAATTCTACTTTGTTCAGAAGGGTCAGATTTAGACATTTTGCGAGTACCATCTGTCAAACTCATCACCCTCGCGCCGTCAGTCCGAATCAAAGGTTCTGGAAGTTTTAAGACTGGATTTTCGGGCGTGCCAAATTGGTGATTCAATCTATTTACCAAGTCGCGGGTGAGTTCCAAATGCTGTTTTTGGTCTTCTCCCACTGGCACTTTATCGGCATCGTAAAGCAAGATATCTGCTGCCATCAATACGGGATAATTTAGCAAGCCAGCGTTGACATTTTCGCCTTGTTTAACTGCTTTTTCTTTAAACTGAATCATATCTTCGAGCCAGTTAATCGGCGTAATGCAGTTGAGCAGCCATGCTAGTTCTGTGTGCGCCGAGACGTGAGATTGCACGAAAATAGTAGAATATTCTAAATCGATGCCGCAAGCTAAATAGAGAGCGGCGATGGTGTAGGTGTCGGAGGCTAGGGTTGCGGGATTGTGCGGTGCGGTAATTGCGTGCAAATCGACTACGCAGAAGTAATTTTCGTACTGACTTTGATTTTCTACCCAGTTGCGAATGGCACCGAGATAATTGCCGAGGTGAAGATTGCCTGTTGGCTGAACTCCTGAAAGAACGCGCTGTTTGCCCATGAGGAAAGAATAGAATTGAACTCACATTTCTATATTGACACGTTATTTTGATTTCAGATCCCCTTCGTTAAATTCGATCGACCGACAACGATCTAAATCCCAGTCTTAAAAAGTTCGCTGTCAACTGTCAAATGTCAACTGTTTTTAGGTTTAGTGCGCCACCAAGTGATGCTGGCTGCGAAAAGGGCGATCGCGCAACTTAATAAAAATGAGAATGCAAAGGGATGAAATTCTTTTAAAACTGGGATTTTATATTTTTGGACTGTATCGAATAGAGTATTCGTGCCACTTGATGCTGCGATGCCTCCGGCTGCTAAACCGACACCGATCGCCTGTACTGTGCTCTCTAGGCGATCGTCCCGATTTTTCTCTTTTTCCTCGCTGTCGCGGAGTGCGATTTGGTTGGTGCGATCGCTCCTGGCTTGTTCTATTTCTACTATGCCGCGAATTGAGGCGATCGCCTGGTCGATTAAGTTGGTTCCGTGGCGGAAATATCCTAAGTCTCCGGCAATTTGCGATCGCACGTAAGGAGCCGTTTTTCTGCTGAAGTTATTTAATATAGATAGTTCTTCCTTATCGATTCCTAGTATATCACAAATTTTCGACAAGATGTCAATGTAATTGTTAAGATTTAGGACAATTGTATTGTCATAATCTTCGAGTTTCCGCAGCAGGCGAGTATAAGTTACAGCCTTGCTGAAGAGTTGCTTTAGCTGTTCCTGAAATTCCTGCAATTGGGGGGGAGTTAAGACAGTTCCTCTGGAAAATTGCTGTTGCAATATCTCCATATTTTTCTCAATAATGCGGTATTCGCGATCGAGTTCGCGGTAAATCTGGCGGCTGTCTTGAAAAGCTTTGATAATTTTGTTGCGGTGAAATAGTAGGTCGAGTATTTCTGCCTGACAAGTGTTAAAATCCTTGTCGGTTTGTTTGTCGGCTAGCAGCCAGACAAGCAGGTGGCGGTAATTGGCAATATCGCTAATTGAACCGTATTCAAAAATCGGACTACCGAACAGTTTACCCGATCGGTAAAA